>CAYTSJ010000081.1:0-7579 GCA_964440385.1 uncultured Pusillimonas sp.
AGCGCAACCTTGCCAAGGTTGAGGTCGCGAGTTCGAGACTCGTTTCCCGCTCCAAATACCAAAGGGAAGCTCACATAGCTTCCCTTTTTTACGTACAATCTGGTAGTACGTAATGGCGCAATGGCAGAGTGGTTATGCAGCGGATTGCAAATCCGTGTACCCCGGTTCGATTCCGAGTTGCGCCTCCACCCCCCTCACCTTTTAATCCCCATGGATGATCTTGTTCGTGCCGCGATGACTCGCTGGCCTGGCGTGCCTGACATCTACGGCTGGTTATCCATTACCCGCCAGGGTCAATGGCGACTTCATCCTGAAGGTAACGCGCTTTTGCCAGACGCTGGCGGGACGTATCCCGATGGCGAATCGATCAGCAATCCCCAGATTCTTGCTTTCATCAATCGCAACTACACACACGACGATACCGGTCGATGGTTTTTCCAGAACGGCCCGCAACGCGTCTTTGTCAGGATAGACGCAGCACCCCTCGTGCTTTGCACCTGCGAAGAGGGCCACA
This sequence comes from uncultured Pusillimonas sp., assembly GCA_964440385.1. Taxonomy (GTDB): domain Bacteria; phylum Pseudomonadota; class Gammaproteobacteria; order Burkholderiales; family Burkholderiaceae_B; genus Neopusillimonas. The sequence continues at coordinate 515 of CAYTSJ010000081.1, forward strand.
GTCTGGAAACTCACACAGGACATAAAGTCACATCAATTTCAGAATGGTGGCTTGACGACCTGGGACATCTTTATGCCAAAACAGATCTTGGGCCCGGGCTGATTGCAGGTCGAGACCTGATGCAAGTCATCGATAAGCTCACGGATACCAACGGCAAGTCGATTGATTTCGGCACTGACGCACCTGACATCGCGAATGAAGTCAAATGGGTTATCGACCCGTTTCAAGGTGCGGGTTGCCCCGCTATTCCACTAAAAACATGTCGTGCCGAAAACATTGAGAACGTGCTTGGTTTTGTACGCAATCCCGCATTAGGCTATGCTTGAAGCCGCACCTAATCATGCGTGCTGCCATTTGCAGCGTATACATTTGACATGAAAATACAAAACATGGTCACTCCACCTGAAGCATCGTTTTACTTTCCAGCGCCACGATCACAGAAATTCTGCAGCCAATGTGCCGCGCCAATCACTTACATGACGCCGCCAGATGACAATCGGACACGTGCTGTCTGTGAAAATTGCGGCGCAGTGCATTACCAGAACCCCCGTAATGTCGTTGGTGTTCTCCCCATATGGGAAGGCAAGATATTGCTGTGCCGCAGAGCTATTGAGCCCAGATTCAATACCTGGACCTTACCCGCAGGTTTTATGGAGCTGGGTGAAACCACCGCTCAAGGTGCGATGCGTGAAACACAAGAAGAAGCCGGGGCCCAGATTGAATTGGGGCCTCTTTACACCGTTATTGATGTGCCACATGCCGAGCAAGTCCATTTTTTCTATCTTGCCCGGGTTCTAAGCCCGGAGCTGGCCCCAGGCCCCGAAAGCCTCGAGGCACAGTTCTTTGACGTCGCAGACATCCCTTGGTCAGAACTATCTTTCCGTACGGTCATCACTACGCTGGAACACTATATTGAAGATCTAAACAAGGGGCTTCTGAATGGCAAGACGCCCCCCCCTGTCCATTGCTACGACCTGCACCTGCCACCCAAACATCGCACCTGATCAACGCTAAACGATACGACGCGATTGCCCATGAGCACCCTGACGTGGGTTACACCCGATATGCCGTTACCGGACGCCAGTCTTGCCCTCCCGGAAGGGCTGGTGGCTGCGGGGCTGGATCTATCGGTACCCCGACTGGACGAAGCTTACCGTAAAGGTATTTTCCCCTGGTTTAGTGAAGGTGACCCTGTCTTGTGGTGGAGCCCCACGCCACGCATGGTGCTCAAATGCGAAGATCTCAAAATTTCCAGGTCTTTAGCCAAGAAACTGCGCCAGATTCAACGCCAGGAAACCCAGCCCGAACCAGGCTGGCAAGTTCGCGTAGACACAGCCTTTGATACCGTCATTGATGCCTGTGGCAGCCTGCGTTGCGACGGTCCAGGCACCTGGATTTCACCCCATATCAAAACCGTTTACGGTGCCTGGCATCGCTCCGGATGCGTTCACAGCCTTGAAGTATGGAAAGATGGCCAGCTGGTTGGCGGTCTTTACGGCGTCAGTATCGGTCGTTTTTTCTTTGGTGAATCCATGTTCAGCAAGGTAACCGATGCCTCAAAAATTGCACTGGTCTACCTGGTAAATTTTTTAAAGACCCACGGCGTTGCTTACATCGATTGCCAGCAAGAAACCCCTCACCTGCGCAGCATGGGTGCCCGACCCGTCGATCGTGAAACCTTCATGAACTGGTTATATCATGAACTGGGCAAAGACGGGCCAATGTGGCAACGTGGCCCACTATTGCAATGCGGGACATTTGCATCGAACGAAACAGCCTGCGCATAATAGCAATGACTTTTTGTTGCGCACCCTGCCATGAGCCGTCCCGACGACCCCCACAGCCATCGCCTGCAGTTTTATGCAACCGCGACCTACCCGTGCAGTTACCTGCCCGGAAGAGAAGCACGGTCGCAGGTTGCTGCGCCCAATCATCTGGTGGACAACACTATTTATAGCCGCCTGGTCGAGCAGGGTTTCAGACGCAGTGGCGCATTCACCTACCGCCCGCATTGTGACACGTGCAAAGCTTGTAAACCCATACGTATTGATGTCAGCAGGTATCAGCCGTCGCGATCACAAAAACGGGCATGGCGTCAGCATCAGGATCTTGAAGCTTCATTGCTGCCTTTGGCGTTCAAACAAGAGCATTTCGCGTTGTATCAACGTTACATCCATGCGCGGCATGCCCATGCCGGCATGGATGACGACACAGAAGCACAATTTACGCAATTCTTGCTCAGCAGCCGCGTGAACACTTGCCTTGCTGAATTCAGGGCCCCTGATGGCTCACTGAAAATGGTATCGATCATCGATATTCTGGATACCGGCCTGTCGGCCGTATATACGTTCTTCGACCCGGAAGAGCCCGGCAGTCTTGGCACCTACGGTATCTTGTGGCAAATCAAACACTGCGAAGCACGTGGACTTCCATGGCTGTATCTGGGTTACTGGATTCCGGAAAGCCGTAAAATGGCATACAAATCCCATTACCGGCCACACCAGGTTTACATCAACAACACCTGGATCAGCCTGCCCACCCAGCCTTCCTGAGCCATGTCTTTTTTATTCAACGCCTATTCTTTTACCCGCCCCGCCCTGTTTTCAATAGATGCAGAGCATGCCCATGAGCTGACGCTTTCCTCTTTGCAGAAAGCCTTCGATTGTCGTTTAACACGTCATCTCTTGCATAGTGCACCCGCTTTACCCTCAACACTGATGGGCCTGCCCTTGAGAAATCCGGTAGGGCTGGCAGCCGGCCTGGACAAAAACGGTGCCCATATCGATGCGCTGGCCAACCTGGGCTTCGGGTTCATTGAAGTGGGTACAGTCACACCCAAACCTCAAGACGGTAATCCTAAACCTCGCATGTTCAGGCTGCCTGCGGCCAATGCCTTGATCAACCGGCTGGGGTTCAACAACAAAGGGTTGGACGTATTCCTGGATAACGTCAAGAAAAGCCAATGGCGCACTCAGGGCGGCATCATCGGTTTGAATATTGGCAAGAACGCCAGCACTCCTATCGAAAATGCAGTCAGTGACTATCTGATCGGACTTGAGGGTGTTTACCCTCATGCTGATTATGTGACCGTAAATATCTCCTCACCCAACACGCAAAACTTGCGGGCTTTGCAGGGCGGCTCAGAGCTCGATGACCTGCTGGGTGCACTTCGGGAAAAGCGCAAAGCGCTCGAAGATCAATACAGCAAGCGTGTTCCGCTGGTCGTCAAAATTGCGCCTGATCTCGACAGCGCACAGGTTGATGTGATTGCCGATGTGCTTTCAAGCCAGGGGGTTGATGGCGTGATTGCAACAAACACTACCCTGTCGCGCGATGCGGTTAAGGGCTTGCCACATGCCGATGAAACCGGTGGCCTTTCTGGCCCACCGGTACACCCGCTTTCATTGGCTGTCATTGCTCGCTTGCGTCAACGTCTTGGGGCAGATTTTGCCATTATCGGCGTTGGCGGCATTGCGTCTGGCAAGGACGCCGTCGAAAAGATAGAGGCCGGCGCCAATGCCATACAACTTTACACCGGGCTTATTTACAAAGGCCCTGCCCTGATCGGGGAATGCGTTCAAGCGCTTGCCAAACACAGTTGCGCACGCTGACCACATAAAACCGCCTGGCCTGACCAGGAGCAATGCAATCCTCGACAAAAAACCCGATGCCGGCATATGCCATCATCGGGTTTTTTCATAACCAGACTTAGAGGGGTAACTTACCCCCCAGGAAAGGTCTTAAGCAGATTTGCCGTTACGCGCAGCAGGGCGAGGCGTTGCCGATTTAACAGCTTCAGCCGCTTCAGTGGCCGCCTTGAACGTGGCGTTGGTTGCCGCAGTAATGTTGGACTCAGCCGCTTCAGAGACCTGCTTGGCAGCCTTAGCTACAGTTTCGTAGGCGCTGTTAGCCGACGCAACCGATGATTTCAGCAAGGCAATCGCACCTTCAGTACCGGTAGGCGCGTTTTTGGCCAGTTGTTCAATCACTTCGTGAACTTGATTCTGGCCGTTAGCCAATTGTTCTTCAGCCAAACGGCTGAGCTCTGTTTGCACCGAAGCAACAATGTCATAAACGTGTTTGCCGTAAGCCAGAACTTTGTCTGCATTAGGTTGCATCAGGCTTGAGGTGAAAGCCACGGCTTCCTGAGGATCTTTGACTTCAACAGCTTCGTGTGACTTTTGGGCCACGTCTTCGAAAGTCGCTTTCATGACTTTCAGGTTAAGGTCCACCAGCTTTTCAAAGCCACCAAATATCAAACCCTGAGCAGCCAGGATCTTGTTAAGGGAAGCTTTCTGGTTGTCAAACATTTGTTGGGGGATTGCGCTCATGATGATTTCCTTTAGGTCAGTGATTTGTTGCAATGCAACAAAGCCAATTTAACCCTTTAAAAACAAGGTGTCAATGATTTTTTTATTGCAGCGCAATATTCAAACAGAAGCGCGGCGTTGCAAGCCGGTCTTGGCACTGTCGTACCCAAGTGCGCCTGAAATCCGTGTCGCCGTATCCAGCAGCAAACGAATCCACTCGTCCCGCATGCGTTCGGCTGGGGCAGAGATTGACAGCCCGGCCTGCAGATTGCCCGCGTCATCGTAGACACCGGCAGCAATACAACGAACGCCCAACTCAAGCTCTTCGTTATCTCTTGAATAGCCCTCACGGCGTACCAATGCGAGCTCTTCTTCGAGCTGTGAAGCCTTGGTAATGCTATTAGGTGTGGCCCCCGCAAGACCCGTGCGAGCAATATAGGCTTTCACCTGACGCGGGTCTGACACTGACAAAAACAACTTGCCGGTCGATGTCAGGTGCAGGGGGGCACGTCCGCCAATGGCCCTGACAACCTGCATGCCAGACCGCTCGCTCCAGGCCCTTTCGACATAAACAATCTCGTCGTTCTGCTGGACCGACAGATTAACCGTCTCGCCCGTCAGGTGATGCAAATCACGCATAGGCTCCAGGGCAACTTCATGGATGTTCAGCCGCCCTTTGACCAAAGAGCCCAATTCAAGCAAGCGCATACCCAGCCGGTACAAACCGCTGTCAACGCGCTCAACATAACGCCCGACCACCAAATCGTTCAGAATGCGATGCGCCGTTGATGTGTGCAGACCCGTTCTTTCAGCCAATGTTTTGAGCGGGACAGCCTCGGCCTGATGGGCCAGCACGTCGAGCAAAGACATAGCCCGCTCGAGTACCTGTATCGCCATAGGCGAGGTCAATGTCTGGACGGGTTCGGCAACCGGTGACTCGGAAACAGGATTATTCAGGGACATGATCGGGATTGACGCAACGCAACAATCCCATAATATGAAAAAATTTTACGCTTTGGCAAGTATTTTTCGTTCGCCAGCAGCATCAGGAGGCCAGGATGCCCCCTGCAGCCCTTGCCGCCTCTTTGAGAAAAGCAAGGGCCTCGGCGGCAGCTGCAGGTTCGCCTTTGACACCCAGATCAATGTGAGGCCGAGAATCACCGCCCATGCTGGGCAAACTGAATGCCTTGACCCCCGGCCAACGTTGTTCAAGCGCTTCGAGAGCCGGTGTAATGCGAGACTCGGGCAAGCCAAACACAATAAAAGAGTATTCCGCCCGCGCGACCTGGTGATGATACTGGCGATAACGGGTGTCAAGTGTCCACTCCATCATGGGCCAGGCCATCACAGGAAAGCCAGGCATAAAGGTGTGGTTACGGATAAAAAAGCCGGGAATTTTGTTGTAGGGGTTAGGAACAATTTCAGCACCTGCCGGGAAAACACCCATTTGCAAGCGTTGCTGATTCTCGGGCAACGACATGTCAGCGCTGCCGACCCCGTTTTTTTCATTTTCAGCACAACGTTCTGCAATCAGGCGCTCGGCTTCAGGATGCAAGGCAAGCTCGACACCCAGGGCCTCGGCAGCGGCCTGACGGGTTTGGTCATCGGGCGTGGCACCAATACCACCGCAGCTGAAAACAATGTCATCTGTGGCAAAGCTGCGCTTCAGCACAGCCGCAATACTGGCACGATCATCTGAAACAAACTCGGCTGCCGATAATTGCAGTCCACGCTGACCGAGTAATTCGACCATTTTCGAAAAATGCTTATCCTGGCGACGACCTGAAAGTATTTCGTCACCCACAATAATCATGCGAATGCGGGGCAAATGAGCAGCAGACATCCAATAACCTCAAATTGAAAATTCAAACATCAATAACTGTTTCGCTGCGCAATTGCCGCAACGCTTCAAGACTGTAATGTGCAAATACCAACGCCGAAAAGACCGGCAATACCAGCCAGGCGGGCGGGAAAAGATTGACCAGGGCGATGATGAACCCGATCAACCAGTATTGACGGTTATGCCGCTTCCAGATAAGACGTCGCTCTTGCGCGCTGGCATGCTCTACAACAGCATCAACGCGCAACATGCGTGTAAAGGCAAACGTCCACCAAAACACCGACAAGAGGATAGGTAACGGCGGAAATAACCACAAAGGCATGGTCAATAACCACCCCGCAGCAAACAACCCGCCTACCCAGATCGCATTCCAGAGTCCGACGGCCGTTGCCATCTCGCCCCGGCGCGCCAGCCCTTTGTACTCACGCTGCTCGAGATGGCGCAAGACCAGCGGCATGACAAAAATTGCGGCAATCGACAACCCCAGAATACCTGCCAGTGGCAAAAGTATGCCCACGGCCAACATCGGAACAATGATGAGATTCAGGGAAAACAAACCAATGCCCAACATCCATTGGTCAATGGTATTGAGGAAACCCCACCCGGTCACCTGATCAGTGAGCCAGGCCGTCAGTGGCGTCCAGAAAGCCAGTAACAGCACAATGGCCCCAAGCAGCGCAATGATGAAGGGCAAAAACAAGGCGAACAACATGCGCGGGTGGAGCTGCGACACCAAAGCACGCTTGAAAGCCAGGCTAACACCGCCTGCGCCAGAGGTGTTCAGAGGCTCGGATCTATGAGCGACAACCTTCGAATCTGGGTTCATTTTAAATCCTGACAAACATTCGACTATGATAGCCAAACCTGATTTTTAACGCCGCCAAAGCCAGAATTATTCACCTCTGCCTATGCCAG
>CAYTSJ010000082.1:0-7567 GCA_964440385.1 uncultured Pusillimonas sp.
GAAGACCCCAACGTTGGTCTTTTGGTTACCCGGCTTGAAACCCTGGCACACGAGTCGATACAGTTTTTGCAAAGTTACATTGTTAATGAGACAGAAGACGGGGTTGTCGTTGAGTAATTCGCTGGAATTTGTCGTTCAACCTGGAGCTGATCGTCCCGGTGGCACAGAGGGCACCCGCCAACCGGTCGTGCTGGTGGTCGATGACCATTCCATCAACCATTTTTTGGCCAGTGCTGAACTTGATGACTTGTGCAAAGTGGTGTCTGCGCAAAACGGCTCGGTCGCACTCGAAAAAGCAGAAACCTTGCGACCCGACCTGATTCTTCTGGATGTCAATATGCCGGGCGGCATGGATGGTTTTGAAGTGTGTCGGTGCCTGAAATCCAATCCCGATACTGAAAGCATCCCGGTCATTTTTCTGACGGCAGTCAGTGACATTGACTCTGAAGAAAAAGGGCTTGCATTGGGTGCGGTTGATTACATCCACAAACCGTTTCACCCTCCAATTTTGCGTGCGCGCGTTCGCAACCATTTGCTGATGCAAGACCAGCGCCGCCAACTCGAGGTATTGTCCCATATTGACCCGTTAACCCGACTGCTCAACCGGCGCGGGTTCGACGACACCCTTCGCAGGGAATGGCAGCGATCTGCCCGGCAGGGGCGACCGCTGGCGCTAGTGTTGCTGCAAATAGACCGCTTCGCCGCTTACAGCTACAGTTGCGGTCACCACCAGGGCGAGGCCCTTTTGCAAGAGCTGGCAAGCCTTTTTACCAGCGAACTGCACCGGGGTAATGACTATCTCGCCCGCTACAAGGCTGATTGCTTCGCCTGTTTGCTAGGCGATACCGATCTGGCCGGCGCTGCCGTGATTGTCGATCGTATTGCTGCGCAGATGAAGGTCTTGACCATTCCTGACCTTTGCGTGCCTGGTGCCTCTGTAGTGACGATCAGTGCCGGCCTGGCCAGCCAGATTCCGCAAGCTGGACGCCTGGCTGATGTCTCCGACCTCTTGACCAGAGCCTCGCGCAATCTTGAAGAGGCGGTCTTGAACGGAGGGGGGCAGCGGGTCGCCCGATAGCGACCGGCATGTCAGGCTAGGCGCTGACGAAACTCTGACGGTGTCTGCCCGAAGTGTGCCCTGAAGGCCGTGGCAAAATTGGCCGAGCTCGAGTAGCCCAGTTCTTCCGAGATTTGCGTGATGGTCAGAGCGGTTGTGCGCAACATACGCTCGGCACTGACCAGCCTTTCGTTGCGTACAAACTCTGACACGGTAACGCCGAGAACCTCTCGAAAAGCCCGTGTCAACCTTTTTTCGTTTGTATTGAACAGCTTGGAAAGTTGTTCGGTTGACAATGGCGTGGCAAGGCGTTCACGCAGGTAGTCACAGGTTGCGTTGACCAGGGTCTGGTCGTGTTGTGTGGCACCGGCCAAGATGTTTTCAGGCGGTGCAGGTGCGGCTTCAGCGCTAGTCAGGTGGCGCAAATGAACTCCGATACGGGCCAGCACTTCCTCCGGGAAGTAGGGCTTTCCAATATAGTCGACTCCGCCACTGCCGAGCCCTTCCAGCCGCTTGGTCAGCTCGTTGGCCGCACTCAGGAAGATAATGGGGATGTGGCGGGTGGCCGGGTTGTTTTTGATCAAACGGCAAGCGTTGATACCGTTCAGTTCAGGCATTTGTACGTCCATCAGAATCAGGTCGGGGAGCACGGCCTGGGCACGCTGGTACGCCTGTTGGCCGTCAAAGGCGACACTGATGCGGTAACCTGTATGCTGAATCAATTCAAGCAGCAAACGCAGTTCGATAATCCGATCGTCGACAATGAGCAAGTGGGGTACTTTTCCTTTTGTAGCGGGGGGTGCTGCGGAGTTCTCAGGGTTCATGACCGATGGGAAGAAAGCTTGTGAAGGGCTAGGGCAAAACAGCAGCAATTGATTCTATCACCGGGGTTTATTGCTAAAAAGGCTTGTTTGTTATGGCTCAATTTACTGATCATGAGTTCTCTCTTCGGAGATTACTGGAAAAACATCGTCAGGTCATCCTGATGCCGTGCATGCCGCAATGCATGTCAGTGCATTGCGGCATGCACTCGGCAACGAACATCGTTGCTTATTTAGAGTTTATTGATTGAGCATGGTTCGATGCAGGTGCTGGCCGGTAGCTCAGACAAGCCATCTCCCGCCTATTCTTGACCAAGCTGGTCTGCATGTTGGGTGTTGAGGATCCAATCTGCGTCCTGCCTGTAAAGCGTTGTCGGCAGGTGTGACATTTCAACCCTAAGATGCGATTGAACAAGTTCGTGTTTCTGAACTGTATTATGCTCAGCCTAGAGACTCATCTTGGCTAACCCGCACCAGCGCCTTTCCACTCGTAGCATAGGAAGGGCATGCCCCGGTACTGCAACACCAACTTCGCCGGGGACCAGTATTTATGAAGTGATAGCAGTCGTTTCAAAGGTGTTGCATGAACGTTTACCTGACCAGTGCCACTGATTTGACCTGGGCCCACACAGTTTGACCGCAGGCCAGGCCCAGCTGATGTTGCGCGCGACATGTGATCCGTGCGAGCAGCGTGGTTTCTTTGTTAACCAGTTTCACCAACAGTTGCGCCGGATGAGTATCGGGTGATATGTCGCTAACGACACAAGGGATGAGATTCTGGATGCTGGTGTGTGCCTGTTTGTCTTTCGTAATGCTGACGTCGCGCGCCAGCACCATGAGGCGAACGCTTTTGCCCGCAAGCAGCCCAGCGTGGGGGATTTCAAAGCGGCTTTCGCCTGCATTGATGGTGGCCAGGTTCCAGTGGCTATCGATGTGCTCGATGACCCCCGATAACACTACGCCGGTGTCATTACCGCTGATCAGAGGCGGCGTCATTGTGGTCAAGACATCCTGTAATGATCCATCCACCTTGACCTCACCTTGTTCCATCACCACGACGTAGTCAGCCAGTCGTTGCAGTTCATGCACTGAATGCGTGACATAGAGCATCGGTAACCTGAATTCTTCATGCAGTTTCTCGAGCCAGGGCAAGACTTCTTCGCGGCGTGATGGGTCCAATGAGGCCAGTGGCTCATCAAGAAGCAACAGGCGTGGTTGCGTCACCAATGCCCTCGCAATGGCGACGCGTTGTCGCTCACCCCCTGAAAGACTGTGAGGATGTCGTTTCAGCAAGTGACCGATACCCAGAAGCGCAATGGCGTCGGCCAGAACTTTTTGTGAATTTGACGCAGGACGCCGTTTAATGCCGTAGTCCAGATTGTCTTGAACGTTCAGATGGTCAAACAGGCTGGCTTCCTGGAAGACATATCCTAAAGGGCGTTTCCAGGTGGGCAGGTTAATGCCTTGACGATCATCTTGCCAGGTGTCACCGTTGATGATGATGGCTGCATTCGATGGGCGTTCAAGTCCGGCAACGCAGCGCAGCAGGCTCGTTTTCCCTGAACCTGAGGCACCAAACAGCACGGTGATGCCCGACCCGGGCAGTTGCAAATCTGTCACCAGGGTAAAGCCAGGGCGTGACAGCGTCAGGGCAATTTTCAGTGAACTTTCGTAGTGTTCAGGCATGAGTGCAAGTCGATGAGCGGTAGGCTGGATGGCCTATACATTTCTATTCATTTCTTATAACAGTGCATTGAGTGGCCTGACGCTTTCAGGTCAAAAATTGCCCTGGCCTGCGTCTTAGCGCTGCCAGGGCTAAAAGAACGATAAACGAAAAAACCAGCATGCTGGCCGCCAACCCGTGTGCTTGCGGGTAGTCCATCGCTTCAACGTAACCGAAGATTTGCGTGGATATGACGCGGGTTTGTCCGGGGATATTGCCGCCGATCATCAGGACAACCCCAAACTCTCCGACGGTGTGCGCGAAGCTAAGAATCGCGGCGGTCAGGATGCCACTACGTGCCTGCGGAATGGCGATCGTGAAAAAGGCATTCATCGGGCTTGCACCCAGAGTGGCTGCGGCTTCAATGGGCCTCTTGCCCATGGCTTCGAAGGCATTGTGAACAGGCTGGACGGCGAACGGTAACGAGAAGATCACGGATCCGATCACCAGGCCAGTAAAGGTGAATGAAAAAATTCCCCACCCCATAGCTTGTGTGAGCTGCCCCAGAGGCCCATTGGGTCCCATCGCTACCAGTAAATAAAAACCGAGTACGGAAGGGGGCAACACCAGCGGCAGGGTGACCAGCGCGTGCACGGGGGGCTGTAGTCGCGATTGGGTTTGGCTGAGCCACCAGGCCAGTGGGATGGCAATCAGTAACAAAATCAGCGTTGTTATGATGGCCAGTTCAAGGGTCAGCCAGATGGCCTGAAGCGACATCTCATTGAAGATCATGGCTGAGTGGCTTCCTGTTGAGGTTCTGTGGTGTAGCCGTAAGCGCTGATGATTTCAAGCGCTTGGGCGCCCTGCAACCACGCCGTGAAATCACGTGCGGCTGTTTTGCCTTTAGCGCGATCAAGGATAACCAAATCCTGGCGCAGCGGTTCGTACAGATTTCGCGGTACGATCCACGATGAGCCTGTGACTTTTTGCTTTGTTCCTTTAATTTGGGACGCGGCGACAAAACCGAGCGGGGCATTTTCAGTGGAAACGAATTGCCAGGTCATACCGATGCTTTCACCGAAAACGAATCTGGGTTCAAGTTGCTTCATCAGGCCAAGCTGCTCAAGCGCTTGCACTGTTGCTTTGCCGTAGGGTGCCAGCTTGGCATCAGCCAGAGCGATTTTGCTGAAATTACCTTTTTTCAGTACTTCGCCCTGCTCATCGACCAAGGTCGGGTTCTGACTGTAAAGGACCAGTGTGCCTATGGCGTAGGTAACGCGTGAGTCGGCCAGTGCAAGGCCCTCATTGACGAGTCTTTCGGGTGTGGCTGTGTCAGCAGCCAGAAAAATGTCGAAAGGTGCGCCATGACGTATTTGTGCATAGAAACGACCCGTAGAACCGATCGATACTTCCAGTTGATGCCCGGTGGTTGCCTCAAATTCTTTTTCAATCTGCGCCATCGGGGCGCTGAAGTTTGCCGCTACAGCAAGGGTCAACGTATCAGCCTTGGCGCAGATCGTCGCCAGCAGCCCGGTTAAAAGCGCCGCCAAACAGGTGGGAAGTCGGTGTGACATCGGGGTGAGTTCTTGTTTTCAGACAAGTCCTAAATCTAGCATGACTATGACCTGTGTTTGAAGCTACTATCCGTGCAAGCGGACCAAATATTAAAGGCTTGCTTTGACTCCTGGCTCTTGTTCCTGACCTCATGCAGACGCTCAAATTTTCAGACCTGGTTGCCCTGGGTTTCATGACTTTTGCCCTGTTTCTCGGGGCAGGTAATATCATTTTTCCGCCCTTGGTCGGATTGCTGGCGGGCGATGACATGTGGCCTGCAACGGCAGGGTTTTTGCTGACCGGTGTGGGTTTGCCTGCATTGACGATAATTGTGCTGGCGCGCGTCGGGGGTGGCATCGATGCCTTGACCTCACCCATCGGTAAAGTAGCCGGGACTGTTTTTGCAGTGCTTGTCTATCTGGCAATCGGTCCGATGTTTGCGGTACCCCGCACAGGCGTCGTGTCTTTCGAGATGGGTTGGGCGCCGTGGGTTGGGGCAGGGCCCTTGGCCTTGATGCTTTATTCAATGGGGTATTTTCTGGTGGTTATGTTGATCACCTTGTATCCAGGCCGGCTCCTGGATAGCGTGGGCAAGTGGATTACACCGGTTCTGATCCTGGCGTTGATTGCACTGGGTGGCGCAGCAGCCTGGATGCCAGCCGGCGAGGTGGGCACGGGTAGCCTTGAGTACGATGAAACACCCATGGTGCAAGGCTTCCTTCAAGGCTATCAAACCATGGATGCTCTGGCTGCTCTGATTTTCGGTATGGTAGTCATCAATGCCATACGCAGCAGAAATATTCAGGATCATGCCTTGCAGAGGCGCTATGCCACTTGGGCTGCGGTCATCGCGGCAATGGGTTTGGCGCTGGTATACCTGTCGCTGATCTACCTGGGGGCAACCAGTGGTTCTCTGGCACCCGAGGCAAAAACCGGTGTACCGTTGCTGGCCGGGTTCGCCCGGTATGCGTTTGGCCAATGGGGGGGTATTGTTCTGGCGATTGTAATTGGTCTGGCCTGTTTGACGACAGCCGTCGGTATTTTGACTGCTTGCGGACAGTATTTCAGCGTCTTGCTCAAGGTCTCGTACGCCAGGGTTGTGATTGTGTTCAGTGTCTTCAGTATGGTGATTGCCAATCTGGGTCTTGCGCAATTGATCAAGGTGTCCATTCCTGTCTTGGTGGCGATGTACCCGCTGGCGATCACACTGGTATTCTTGGGGCTCTGTTCTGCACTGTGGCGCAACCCCTCCCGGGTCTATTTTCCTATGATGTCGATGGCGGGGCTGTTCGGGATTTTCGAGGGCTTGAAAGAGGCAGGCTTTGCATTATGGCTACCTCAAAGCCTGCAGTCACTTCCAGGTGTGGAATCAGGGTTGGGTTGGGTGCTACCAGTCCTTGTCGGGGCGATGGCTGGTGTTCTGGCTGACAGGGCCTTGTCTAGCCCGACACGGTCATTGCAACGCTGACATATAACGGGATCCCGAGAATGATATTCAGCGGAAATGTGACCCCAATCGACATGCCGAAATACAGTGTGGGGTTGGCCTCAGGAAGCGCGTGTCGCAAAACAGCAGGTACGGCAATATAAGAGGCACTGGCAGCAAGTGTCATCAACAATGCGGTGTTGCCCGCACTGATGTCTAGGCCTTTTGCCGGTACGAGCGCCAGCAGTGCATGCATGGGAGGGGCGGCTAAAGCATAGACCACCAACCCTTTTGGTTGCTTTTTAAGATCGGTCAGGCCTTTCGAAGCCATCAGCCCCATGTCCAGTAAAAAGAAGGCGAGCATGCCTTTGAACAAGTCAATCGAAAATGGGGCCATAACCGCTTTACCGGCGTCACCCGTCAACAGACCAATCACCATGGCGCCAATCAATAATAGCTGTGCGCCATCGGTAAACGATTCGTGAAAAATTTTCTTTAACGGGATGGAGGCATGCCCAGGGTGATCCGACGGGGCCAAAGCGGCGAGGCCATTGGTCGGTATGCCATGGTTTGTCTGGCGGTTTCGCAGCATGTTGGCGAACACGACCGCCATGATGATAGCGGGTGACTCCATCAAAGCCATTGCGGCGGCCATGTGTCCGCCGTACGCAATGCCATGATTTTCGAGATATTGCACGGTCGTGATGAACGTCACTGCGCTGACCGAGCCATACGTGGCGGCAATCGCTGCGGCATCGTATCCACCGAGCTTGCGTTTCAACACCTGGTAACTCAGGGCAGGGACAACAATCGCCAGGAGCACTGCGAGTCCCAGGGTTTGTGCGACCTCAGGGGTCAGGCCTGATTCTGCCAGAGAAAATCCTCCTTTAAGACCCAGCGCCATCAAAAGATAAAGTGACAAGAATCGCGACAGCTGATGAGGAATTTCAAGATTTGATTTAAGGGTTCCGGCGATGAGTCCGAAGATGAAGAAAAGAATGGCCGGATCCAGAAGGTTTTGCATGTTCAGAGGTGTGTGAGGCTCA
>CAYTSJ010000083.1:0-7507 GCA_964440385.1 uncultured Pusillimonas sp.
CACCAGGATGAAGATGAACATCATGAGCAAACCGGACCAATCGAAGAACGTGGTGACGAACAGGCTGTTGTTGCCAAACAATGTTGGCAGCGTGTTATGAATCGCGTGCGCGGTCATTGCGACCGCCAATCCGGCAAGCGGTGCAAGGAAGCGCACAGCCCCATTTTTAGACAGCCTGGATTTGGCCAGGCCGATACCGGTGAAGGCGGTATCAGCCTCTACCACCTCGAGCATGGCGGGGACCTGATCTGGAACATTGGCTCGGGCTATTTCGGCTGTCGCGATAGCGAAGGCAATTTTTCACCCGACGAATTCCAGAAACGCGCCGCGCACGACAACGTCAAAATGATCGAAATCAAGTTGTCGCAAGGGGCCAAGCCGGGGCATGGCGGTATTTTGCCGGGCAGTAAAGTCACCCCGGAAATTGCCCGTGCACGCGGCGTTGCTGTGGGCCAAGACTGCGACTCGCCAAACCGTCATAGCGCGTTCAGCACGCCTATCGAGTTGCTGCAATTTGTGGCACGTTTGCGTGAATTATCGGGTGGCAAACCTGTCGGCTTCAAACTGTGTATTGGTCACCCCTGGGAGTGGTTCGGCATTGCCAAAGCCATGCTTGAAACCGGCATTACGCCAGACTTCATTGTGGTCGACGGCGCAGAAGGCGGCACCGGGGCTGCCCCCATCGAATTCAGCGACCATGTGGGCACACCCCTTCGGGAAGGCCTGCGTCTGGTGCACAACACCCTGGTCGGCGTTGGCCTGCGTGACAAGATCAAACTGGGGGCTTCGGGCCGGATTATCAGTGCCTTTGACATGGCCCGCATCATGGCCCTGGGGGCCGACTGGTGCAACAGCGCCCGCGGGTTCATGTTCGCCATCGGCTGCATTCAAGCCCAGGCATGTCATACCGGTGCCTGCCCGACCGGGGTCGCCACCCAAGACCCGAAACGCCAGCAAGCCCTGGTGGTTAGCGACAAATCGGTCAGGGTCGCCAATTTCCACAAGAACACCTTGCACGCCCTGGCAGAATTACTGGGGGCGGCCGGGTTGCAGCACCCGGATCAATTACGCCCCCACCATATTGCACGCCGTATTTCGTCGGATGAAGTGCGGGTGTTGTCGGCGGTATTCCCTGATCTTGAACCCGGCGAAATTTTGCAAGGCAAATTCAGGCAAACTATTTTCAGGGTGGCCTGGCCCATGGCGCGCGCCGATTCGTTTGAACCGGCTTACAGTTTGAGTGCGGCGTTGTCGGGGCATACGGTAGTTAATGGGCCGCCCGAGGGCTCGCTGTCGTACAACAGCCTGATCGATACCTCAGTGCCCTTGTAGTAAAGAAGCTCACTGATCTACTTAAAAATGTAAACCGAGACAATCTAAAAACTGTTCGGAGGATTCATAAGAGACACCTAACACACGAAGCATTGCTCGCCCGTGAACTATCCGGCTAAGCGCCAACTGCTATAACGACAGGACGTACAACTTTGTTTAGTCCTTCGATTTATAGCAACGAAATAGTACCATCAGAAACTTAAAAAAATGAAATACCACCCGGAACGTTTGACGTAACGCAAGACAACTGTTGTTTTTGAACAAAGCAAAAAGATAACTGAAATATCAAGGTTTACCCGGTTTTTTAAGGCTTTTCGTCGCTACCGAACAACGGCGGTACACCGGGTTGCTGAACCGGATGCAGCACTCATACCATTTTAATTTTTCGCTTTTGCTACTGTTCAACGTATGGGCTACAACATCGTCTGGTTTAAACGCGACCTGCGGCTGCATGACCATGTGGCCCTGGCCGCAGCCCGTTGCCATGGGCCGATTTTTTGCCTTTACATTCTCGAGCCCTCGTTATGGGCCCAACCCGATGCTGCGGCACAACATTATGTGTTCATTCGCGAAAGCCTGGTAGCCTTGGATGCTGATCTACGCAAAATTGGCGGGCAACTCCACGTGTTCAGCGGCGAGGTCGTTGATGTGCTGGCGCGCCTGCACTGCCACGCCCCCTTCAATGCCATTTACGCTCACGAAGAAACCGGCAACGGCCACACATTCAAGCGTGACCTGGCCGTCGGACAATGGTGCAAAGAAAAGGGTGTAGGCTGGCATGAGTTCGCCCAATTCGGCGTCACCCGCCGCCTGCGAGATCGCAATGAATGGCAAAGGCGACGCGATGCGTTCATGGGGGCGCCACAGATTAATGTAGGTGCAGTGCAGTTCGCTGACATTTCACCCAAGCTCTTAAATACGATGAGCAGCGGCATCAGCATCAACACACTGCGATCTGACCGCAACAACGAGGCCATGGCGCAGCACACTTGTCATTCCAGCTCAGTATCGGGTCAACCCAGTTTGATGACGGGTCAGTCCTTATCGATCACAGATCAGCCCGGCACCCTGTTTGGTTTGCCCTCTTTGGAAGACTTGCACCTTGACCCGTTCACTCCACCGCAGCGCCAACGCGGTGGGCGGCCCCGGGGTCTGGCAATATTGAGGCAATTTCTCAATGAACGCAGCGCCTGGTATCGCGGGGGCATTTCATCCCCCTTGTCGGCCACCAGCGCCTGCTCACGACTTTCCGCCCACCTGGCCTACGGCACGTTAAGCTTGCGCGAAGTCGTCCAGGCCACGCACCAGCAACTGGACCTGCTACCCCCGTCCGCCCAACGCCAGCGTAAAGGACTGGAGGCTTTTTTAAGCCGACTTTATTGGCACTGCCACTTCATCCAGAAGCTGGAAAGCCAACCGTCGATTGAATTTCAGAACCTGCATCGGGGTTACGACGGCTTGCGTGAACCCGAATGGAATGCCAAACATTTTGATGCGTTAACCCAGGGTCGCACCGGCTGGCCCATGGTGGACGCGTGCGTCGCCATGCTGCGCGAGACCGTCTGGCTGAATTTCCGCATGCGTGCCATGCTGGTTTCTGTGGCCGCCTACCCGCTGTGGCTGCACTGGCGCGAGGTGGGGCTATGGCTGGCACGGCAGTTTCTGGATTATGAACCCGGCATCCATTGGAGCCAGCTACAGATGCAGTCAGGTACCACCGGCATCAATACCACTCGTGTCTACAACCCCGTCAAACAGGCGCTCGACCATGACCCCGACGGCCGCTTCGTGCGCCGCTGGCTACCCGCCATGCGACGCGTTCCCGATGCCTGGTTGTTTGAGCCCTGGCGCATGCCGGAAAGTATTCAAGCCCAATGCGGTATCAAGGTCGGCGTAGACATCCCCTTCCCGGTCGTCGACCTTGAAACCGCTACCCGTACTGCGAAAGCCCGCGTCCATGCGCTGCGTCGGCAAGCGGATGTTCGCGGCGCGAAAGCAGTCATTATTGAGAAACATGCATCTCGCAGAGGATGGAGCACGCGTGATGGCTCGGGATCAGCACGGCCTTCTGCAAGTGCACGCAGCGCGACGCAACGAAGCAACCCGAAGGCTGGCAGCGGCATGCCCTCACCACAATTGGCGCTGGATTTTTAAACAAGCGGCTATCCAAGGTAAACCCATGCCGCTGTCAGCACACCCATTTCCCAAGTCTCGCGCCCTTCTCCTCTGAAACCGCATCCTTAAACTCAAGTCTTGACCCCTGACACCCATCGTTATGAAAATGCGCAAGAAATCAGAGCTACCCACGAAAACCTGCCTGGTATGCGGATTACCTTTTTCCTGGCGCAAGAAGTGGGAACGGGATTGGGAGAACGTGAAATATTGCTCTGAACGTTGCCGGCGAAATGCTCCGGGTACGAAGGCGCAATAAAAAGGAAAGGGGCCTTTACAAAGAGCCTGCCCCATTTGTGGCAAGCTTGGCCTGAAATCAACGTAAGCGTCCGGCCGCTGAAACAGCCTGCTGGCACTAGAAAATTCTTCTATCCATGACACATTCACCCAACACCCGCCCAGGCGGCGTGATTTACTGGTTTCGCAACGACTGCCGCCTGCACGACCAACCGGCGCTGGCTCAAGCCATCGCCTATGCCAATCAACACAACACCTGGCTGTTGCCGGTTTATGTCCATGACAGCCGCCACGACGCTGAAACGCGATGGGGCTTTGTGCGGATGGGTCAGCACCGACGGCACTGGACAGAAGCCGCGCTGCAGGGGTTGGCGCAACAACTGGCGGCGAGGGGCAGCCGGTTATATGGTCTGACCGGGGAAACACCATCAGTGCTTAAGACGCTGTATGACCAGCTTCAAGCTTCGGTCGTGTATTGTGAAGACATTCAGGCGCCGGAAGAACTGACTGACGTACACGCCCTGCGGGATGCCGGCGTCAACGTGAACACCGTCTGGCAATCGACCCTGATCGCCCCCGAAGACTTGCCCTTTGCCCCCAACCAGATGCCAGACACGTTTACCGTGTTTCGTCAGGCCATCGAGCGTGCGCGGGTAAAGGCGGC
Source organism: uncultured Pusillimonas sp. (assembly GCA_964440385.1). Taxonomy (GTDB): domain Bacteria; phylum Pseudomonadota; class Gammaproteobacteria; order Burkholderiales; family Burkholderiaceae_B; genus Neopusillimonas. The sequence continues at coordinate 4,406 of CAYTSJ010000083.1, forward strand.
AAAACCGCTGCCCGCGCCAGACATGCTGCCGCCACGTCCTGATTTAACTGCTTTGGCCGAGTCAACCGGCATGGGAACAACCTTATGTTTGGAGGACAAACTTGCATCTACGGTCGTGCAGCCCAATGACAGGTTTACGTCTGAAAACCTTAATGCCATCGTCAAGCCCATATCTTCAACAGATTATAATAGCCCACCCGACCACAGCGCCTTCCCCTACCACCACCCCGACTTCAACGGCAGCGAACAAGCCGGATTGGCCTACCTGCAACGCTACTGCGAGCGTGGCCTGCCCCACACGTATAAAACCACGCGCAACGGGCTGATCGGCGCAGACTATTCCAGCAAGTGGTCACCCTGGCTGGCCACCGGCGCCTTGTCGGCACGCCAGGCCTGGGCGGCCATTCAGGCGTTTGAAGCCGAACACGGCGCCAATGACAGCACGTACTGGCTTTGGTTTGAATTGCTCTGGCGCGACTACTTTCGCTGGCTGCACCATAAATACGGCGTGCAGCTGTATCACGCGAGGGGGTTATCCAGTCACCCGACGCCCGCCCACAATGCGCGCGCCTTCGATCGCTGGTGCCACGCCCAAACCGGTCACCCGTTCATTGACGCCGGGCTGAACGAATTGACGCAATCGGGCTATGTCTCGAACCGTATCCGCCAGAACATGGCCAGTTTTCTGATCCATGACCTGGCCTGCGACTGGCGCGCCGGCGCGGCCTGGTTCGAAGCAAACCTGATCGATTACGACGTCTATAGCAATCAGGGCAACTGGCTCTACCTGAGCAGCCGCGGCACCGACCCCCGCGGCAGCCGCCGCTTCAACCCCGACAAGCAGGCCCATGACTACGATAAGAACGGGGCGTATCGGACGCTGTGGGCGTCGCTGTCAGCATGAGGCTTGCGGTGGCGCGCCGGATAATTTGCTCCTGTTAAAGTCGCCAAAGCCGGCATAAATAGATACAGTACAAAAAAAGAAACCAACACAAAATTCCGGCAGATTGCCGTACACTAAGGAGACTTTATGGAGTCCCCTATGGCAACAACATCACGCCAGGATCATGGCTTAAAGTCTGCGCGGCTTGAGGCGCGCATCAGCCAAGACCTTCACCTCAATGTAAAACGCGCGGCTGAACTTCAAGGTAGAACGATTACTGATTTTGTGACCCATGCCTTGCAAGTCGCAGCCACAGAAACCATAGAGCAAGCTGAATGCCTGAGGCTTTCAGCCCTTGACCAGGAAGCGTTTGCCAAAGCGCTGATTGCTCCACCCAAAGCCAACCCGGCCCTTGATCGCGCTTTTGCCAAAGCCAAAAAATTGCTTGCCGCGGAATGAACAGCCCGTTTTCGGTCGTGCCCCTGGCACCGGGACTTGACCGTTCTGGTTTCCATTGCGGAGACACCGCATTGGATCTGTATTTCAAGCAACAGGTTAACCAAGACATCAAACGCAAGGTCACCGCTTGCTTCATTGCCACTGACAGCCATGCGCGGATTGCGGGTTATTACACACTGGCCTCATCAAGTGTTCTGCTGACAGACCTTCCAGATCGCCTGCGCAAAAAACTCCCGCGCTACCCAAGCGTTCCTGCCGTTCGCATGGGGCGATTGGCCGTAGACATTGCCTACAGGGGCAAGGGTTTAGGGGGGGCTTTGCTGGTCGATGCGATCAGACGCGCCGCAAACGCTGAAATTGCGGCTTATGCCTTGATTGTGGATGCCAAAAACGAAACGGCGGCAGCGTTTTACCATCATCATGGCCTGACGACCTTTACCGGCAGCCCACTGACCTTGTTTGTCCCACTGACAAACCTGCAATCGTTAAAACATCACTGGTAGAGCGACTCCGAATGCCACGCCAACACACCACCCTGCGCCTGATTCTGGGCGACCAGCTCAACCCAAACCATCCCTGGTACGCCACGCTGCGCCCTGACGTGGTGTACGTGCTGATGGAAGTGCGCGATGAAACCGCCTACGTGCGCCATCATGCACAAAAGATTCTGGGTATTTTTGCCGCCATGCGCGATTTTGCCCAGGCACTGAAAGCGGCTGGCCACCGCGTGCGCTATGTAAGCATTGACGACCCCTCAAACCGGCACAGCATTGTCGCCAACCTTGACGCGCTAATCATCCATTATCAAGCCACCCAGGTCGAATATCAGCACCCCGACGAGTGGCGCCTGGACCAGGCGTTGTTGACGTGGAGCGCCCCAGTGCCGGTGGTACCCACCGACACCGAGCATTTCTACACCACCCGCGACGAAGCCGCGTTAATCTTCAAAGACCGCAAGCAGTGGCTGATGGAACACTTCTATCGCACCCAGCGCCGCAAGCACGCGGTACTGATGACCGCCGACGGTAAACCTGAGGGCGACAAGTGGAATTTTGATCAGGACAACCGCAAGCGCTGGCCGGGGACGCCCCCCGAGCCTGCCGACACCCGACCCTCCCACGACCACTCTGCGCTGTGGGAAACCATTGTCGCCAGTGGCATAAAGTCGATGGGAGACCCGCAAGCCCGCCAGTTCCGCTGGCCGCTGAACCGGACCGAAGCCCTGGGCCAACTCAAGACCTTCATCACGGGTGTCTTGCCACACTTTGGTGATTTCCAGGACGCGCTGGCCAACACGCACTGGCGTCTGTTTCATTCGCTGTTGTCGTTCGCCCTGAACGTCAAAATGCTGAATCCGCGCGAAGTGGTGAATGCCGCCGAGCAAGCCTGGCGCGACGGGCAGGCACCACTTGCCGCCGTTGAAGGTTTCATCCGCCAGATTCTGGGCTGGCGTGAGTATGTACGCGGCGTTTACTGGGCGCACATGCCTGGCTACACCGAACACAATGCCTTGAGGCACGACCGCCCCCTGCCCGACTGGTTCTGGACCGGCAAGACGCGCATGGCCTGCATGCGACAGGCGGTTGGACAATCACTGGAACATGCCTATGCCCACCACATCCAACGACTGATGGTGATCGGCAATTTTGCCCTGCTGGCCGGGTTGAACCCACAGGCACTGCATGAGTGGTACCTGGGCATATACATCGACGCCTTCGAATGGGTGGAAGCCCCCAACACCCTTGGCATGAGCCAGTTTG
>CAYTSJ010000084.1:0-7496 GCA_964440385.1 uncultured Pusillimonas sp.
TCCTTTATAAATTTGATTAACAGCTGTCTACCTTTCATGAATAATCCTCACTTTAGTAAGGATTATTCATGAAACTGCTATCAGAAGCAAAAGTCCTCACGCTAATGGGGATTTTTGCTTCTGCCATGAATTCTTCTTCAGAATCCTTGTGATTGTAAGGATTTCGGATTGTGTAAGCGCAGACGCGTCGCTTCATTACGGGTAGGCTGGCTGACCAGTCCACCCGTTGATCTTGAATCAGATCGTGACCGAACTCACGCTGGCGCCACCACACACATAGAGGGTTTGGCCAGTGACAAAGCTGTTGGCGGGGTCCGAGAAGAACATGACGGCGCGGGCGACGTCATCGGCGCGGCCCAGGCGCTGCACGGGGATGCCTTTGGCGATGTTTTTCTCGCGTTCGCTGCCGGCTTCAACGACGTCGTAGAACATGTCCGTCTGGATCGGGCCGGGGGCGACCACGTTGCAGGTGATCCCTTTCGGGGCCAGTTCCAGCGCCCAGGTACGGGTCATGCCGACCATGCCGGCCTTGGTGGCCGAGTAGGCGGTGCGGGTCTGCAAACCCAGGGCGCCGCGCGAGGACATCATCACGATACGACCAAACTGCTGTGCTTCCATGTGGGGCAGGCAGGCCTGCACCAGGGCAATGGCGGCCCCCAGGTGAATTTGCGTCAAGCCGTGCAATTCTTCCTGGGTGACATTGGGCAGCAGGTTGGGCCAGATCACGCCTGCGTTGTGAATGACGTGGGTGACGCCATGTTGTTTGGCAATCTCGTTGCTGGCGTCGATGGTGGCCTGGGCATCCAGCAAATCGACCTTCACGCTTTTCAGCTTGGGGTGACTCATTTCGGGGTCGCGACGCGCCATGGAAATGACGTCATAACCTGCGTCCAGCATCTGGCGGACGATTTCCAGGCCAATGCCGGCGCTGCCCCCGGTGACGACAGCGGTGTAAGGTGTGCTCATGTGTGCTCCGTAATTATCGTTTTGTTTTTAGCAGTTTGGCGCCAGGGCCAGCACCCGCAGGGGGCTGCCTGAGCCACTGCGAATCTTCAACGGCGCCGCGAAAATCAGCGCCCCTTTTGCCGGTAACTGGTCAAGGTTGGTCAGGCACTGCAGACCATAGCGATTGTTGCCATGCATGTAGTAATGGCAAGGGTAAGGCGGGTCAAGGTGAGCGGCCTGGCCAGCATCGGTACCGACAGACTCGGTACCAAAGCCGTGCACGTTGCGTTCCTTGATCAGCCACGGAACAACCTGGGCATCAGGGCCTGGCGAGTGTGCGCCGTCTTCTTTCATGTTCAGGTAGTCAGTCGGTTTGTCGCGTTTTGACCAGTCGGTCCGCATCAAAACCCAGGCCCGTTCAGGGATCCGGCCGTGTTTCTCTTCCCATTGTTTGACGAAATCAATGGTCAGCAGAAAGTCGGGGTTTTGTGCAGTTTCGGCCGAACAGTCGATGACGCAGGCTTCAGCCACAAAGGCGTCCAGCGGAATGGTGTCGACACAATTGTTCGGCTGGTCTTTGCCGCTGACCCAATGAACGGGGGCGTCAAAGTGGGTGCCGGTGTGTTCCGACATTGAAAAATTGTTCCAGTACCAGGCCGGCCCGCGCTCGTCGTAACGCGAAATTTCTTCCACCCGGAACGGCCAGGCCTGACCGAATTCAGGGGGCAACTGGATGGTCGGGAAATCGGGTGACAGCGTTTCGGTCAGGTCGACCATCTTGATCTTGCCGCTGAGTAATTCGGCCAGAAACTGCGTCAATATCGTGGTGCTCATGGTGTTCCTTTAATCAGCGTCGTGCCAGTTCGCGTTCCAGGCCTTTCGGGTTGTCGCTCATCAGTTCCTGGAATTCCTTGGCCACATCACCGACCCAGGTCTCTTCCACCCCCTCGCGCAGGGCCTGCACAACGGCTTTGGCCAAGGCAGCGGGTGCCACCGTGGGGGGGGGTGTCAGTTGTTCCCATTCGTGATCCACCGGGCCCGTGAAGACATTGACGACGCGTACCCCGCTGGGGCGGAACTCGTTGCGCAGACATTGGCTGATGGACAGGGCAGCCGCCTGAGAGGCCGACCACATGCCGCGTGCGGGCAGGTTCATGTGGGCATAGACCGACAAGATGTTGACCCAGGCCACGGCATTGGCCGCGCCGTCGTTGCCGCGTGCAGCCATGCCAGGGCCAAATTGCTGTGCCAGCCGGATCAGCCCCATGCAGTTGGTGTTCAGGCTGTCGTGGGCCTTCATGATGTCACGGTTGAACAGGACCCCGCCATCACGTTCGTAATTGGCCGTATTGACGAGGATCTCAACCTTGCCGCCGATGGATTTGGCAACACGCTCGATGGCATCGATATTACCGACGTTCAGGTCCTGAACCTGTACACGCTCGTCAGCGCACAAGGCGTCGAAGGCCGCATCTTTTTTCCAGACTTCGGGGTCACCGACAAAAACCGTGGATGCACCGGCATCCAGCAGGGCCTTGACGACTGCACGGCCAACTGCCGTCTTGCCGTCAGTGACCAGCGCACGGCGGAATTTGGGGTCGCAAGAGGTTTCGCGTAACACCGGGTCGTCTTCCATATGGGGCGTGGGTTTGGTGGGCAGGGCAATCAGGACGGCCTGGCCGCTGCGGTCAAGCTTGAGGGTGAGACGCACCGCGTCGCCTTCATTAATGTCGCCATGAATGTGGGCAACGACAGACGGGCCGGCGTCCATGACGACGGTGCCGACGCGCCAGGGCAGCCGCTCACGGAAGTACAGGTCGTTGCTGTGTTCAAGTGTGGTCATGGCCAGCAACTTGCCCTTGGGGTTGACGGCTTGCCATTTCAGATCGGCCGACAGGCAATGGTGACAGACTTCACGCGGCGGGTATTGAACCGATTCGCATTCCTGACACACCTGCATGTCGAAACGGCCTTCGGCCGCAGCGGCAGTCAGGCCCAGTGCCCGGCGTGAACGCATGCCAGGCGGCAAAGTAGGTTGGCGCGTGCGGGCAACAGGGTTCTTGCGTGGAGGTTTGTTCATTGGCGTGGTCATGCGTTGCTCCGTGCCAGAAGGGCCGCTGCGGTGCACAGGCCACGGTCGTAATTGATCATGCCGAAACCGCTGACCAGGCCGATTTGAGCATCAGTCACCTGACATTTGCCAGCAGTGTCGGTCAGTTGGCGCAGGGTTTCAACCATCCCCAGGTAACCGCCAGCCGCGCCGGCTTGCCCGGTCGAAAGCTGCCCCCCGTTCGTATTGAACGGAAAACTGCCATCGCGCGTGAAGGTGTTCTCGCGCACAAATTGGGGCGCTTCCCCTTTTTCGCAAAAGCCGAGGTCTTCAATTTGCATGAAGTTGATGACCGGGTAGTCATCATAGGCCTGCATGACGTCAACGTCTTTGGGCTCAACGCCAGCCAAGGCATAGAACTCGGCACGGTCTTTGGTCCAGCCGCCCCGGTACTGGATGGGGTCTTCCTTCCAGGCGTTATGGCGTTCGATGGTCGACAAAATGCGGACGTAGGGCAGACCCAGGTCTTTGGCACGGCTTTCGTGCATGACCAGGAAGGCGTCGGCCCCGGCACAGGGCATGACGCAGTCAAACAGATGAATGGGGTCGGTGATGACGCGGGCATCCATGTATTGCTGCAGCGTCAGCGGCTTTTTCATGAGGGCATTGGGGTTGCCCAGCGCATTGGTGCGCTGGTCGACACACAGCTTGCCAAAGTCTTCACGGGTGGCCCCGTAGTTGTTCATGTAATAGCGCGTCAGCAGGGCAAAGCTGGCGTTGGGGCCGCCGGCACCGTAGGGGTAGGTGCCGTCTTGGGCAAAGCGCGAGAACCCGCTGACGGTATTGCGAAAGGAGTCAACATGGTTGGCATCGCCCGCCAGGCAGGCCACCACACTGGCGTCGCCGGATTGAACCGCGCGTGCCGCGCGACGTAAACCCACGACACCGCTGGCGCCGCCCATGGGGATGTGGTCCAGCCAGCGCGGGCTCATGCCCAGGTGCTGGGTCAGCCCCACCGCAGTATCGGGCATGAGGGTGAAGCTGGATACACACATGCCGTCAATGTCGTCTTTTTCAACGCCCGACTTGATGACCAGTTCACGCAGTGCCTGACCCAGCCACCAGTGCGCCGCCTGAGTGGCATAGCGCACGTAAGGGATGGTGACGGGCGTGGTGACGACGATGCCGTCGTAGCCTAGACGCTGCGCCGTCATGCGGATACGTCCTGACGTTTTTTCAGGTGGTTGGTATTGACGCAGGTGGGGGCACCCACCAGGGTCGGTGCGAGCGTCTTAAGTTCGCCGCGCTGGATTTTATTGGTAGGGGTCAGTGGCAAGGCGTCTACAAAAGCCACATAACCGGGTACTTTGTAATAGGCCAGCTGGGTCAGCGACCAGGTCACGATGTCGTGAGCCAAGGCTTCGCGAGCAGCAGCGTCGGCTGGGGCTTCATTGCAGACCAGGCACGCCATGACTTCGTCGCCACGTACCGCATCGGGCACTGCGGCAACGGCCGCTGCCTTGATGGCCGGGTGGCGCAACAAGACGCTTTCAACTTCAACGGCAGCGATGTTTTCACCGCTGCGGCGGATGACGTTTTTCTTGCGGTCAATGAAGTGCAGATAGCCGTCGGCATCGCGGCTGACGATGTCACCGGTGTGGAACCAGCCGCCTTCCCAGGCTTCGTTGGTGGCGGCCTCGTCTTTCAAGTAGCCTGCGAAGAACCCGTAACGCGGGTTGTTGCCGGCATGACGCACCAGCAATTCGCCGTTTTCGTTAACGCCTGCTTCCTTGCCCGCATCGTTGACCAGACGGATTTCAACTTCAGGGGCTTCTTTGCCGAAACAGCTGGTACCAATGTGGCGTGGTTCGTGATTGGCAATGACGACGGCGCCGGAACCGGTTTCGGTCATGGCCCAGGCTTCGAGTAACGGGAAACCAAAGCGTTTTTCGCACAGGTCGTGCAGGCTGCGGTCGATGCCGGCGCCAAAACCAAAGCGTACGCAATGGTTGGTATCGTCAGGTGAAGGCGCAGCCTTCATGAGGATGGCGGGCATGACCCCCAGATAGTGGATGACCGTTGCACGCGATTCACGCACCGTATTCCACCAGGTTTTGGGGTGGAAGCGGTCGATGGCGATCAGGCAACCGCCGGTCGTCACCATACCCATGGTTGAGCAGGCCATGGCGTTCATGTGCACCAGGGGCAGCGGGGTCAGCATGCGCTCGACGCCTTTGTGCAGCGTGGCCAGCCCACCGACAGTGGCGTACCAGTGCCCGCAGTGCAGGTAGTATTCGTTGGGCAAAATGCAGCCCTTGGGGCGGCCGGTGGTACCCGAGGTGTACATGAGTGAACACTCGGTGTGGGTGCCAATGGCTTGGCCTGCCAACGGGGCAGGCGTGTTGGCGGCCGGGATGTTGTCATCCGGGCCCATGATGGCCAGATTGGCACCTGCGTCAAGCGCGGCGGCTTTGAGCAATTCATGACGGCTTGTTAATGAAATGGCCATGCAGATTTCAGAGTGCCCGATCAGGTAGGACAGCTCGGCGATGCGCATGTCGGCATTGATCGGTACGACCGATACGCCCAGCGCATTCAGGGCAAACCAGTGCATGAAAAATGCGGGGCGGTTTTCCAGCAGGATGCCGACCCGGTGTCCATGACCGTAGCCGGCCTTTTCGTAGGCGGCTTTCAAGGCGTTGATCGACACCAGGGCATCACCGTAAGAAATTTCACCGGCGGTAATGCCGTAAATTTCGGCGGTTTCTGGCATGACGCACAGAAACGGATTATTGGCGTACTGTGCTGCGGTTTCTGCAAAAGCTTGGTAAATAGTGTTGGCCACGGCCAGTCCTTACATGAAAAGTTGAATGTTGCCGAGTGCGGCGTCGCAGTTGAGCAAATCGATACGTTTCTGACGAATGCGCAGCTTGCCGTCCTCGACTTTCAGTTGGTGCGTGGCCCAGCCGGCATACAGTTTCTGGTCGTCGCGACGTGATTCAACATAATGAAAAGCGGTTCGCACCACGTATTGGCCCTGTGCCGGTTGATGCCAGATGTGGCTTGCGTCGATTTCAGGGCGCTGCAACAGGTGGTGGCAGCGGCTGGGTGGCTGCTGCGAGAAAGTACGCTGGCCTTTAAGGCGCTCGATGCGCACACGTAGCAATAACTTGTCTTCAGACATCAGTGACGTGTGCAGACGTGCATCTTCCTGATCATGCGCCAGTGGCATCCAGTAATGGCCGTCTTCAGTGAACAGGTCGAGCCAGGCTTCGAACTTCAGGGTGTCAAGCAGCCGAGCCTCGGCATAGACAAAATCGACGATGTCTTGATCGGTGAACTGGCTCATGTTGACTCCTTCATGCTGGTGGTCATGTAGTTGGCCCAGGCACGGTATTGATTCCGCATTTGCCATTCGTTGGTGCCGTTAGTGACTTCGTTCTTGCGGTTTTCTTCGCCGGGTTCATAAAGGCGGGCGACGTTGACCCAGTCAAGGCCACGTGCCTTCAGCCCTTGCTGGGCGCGTTCGTACATTTCCAGGTCATCGTGACCGACCACCGAGGTGGGGGCGTTGATCAGGCGTGTGTACATCAGGGTGCGTTCAAGCAGTTTGTCGGGAGCCCCTACCAGACGGAAGGTCCACGACTCAACCAGTGTCTTGCCCGCCGAAATGGGCTTGAAGATACGCAGGGTCTGGATCGGGCCCTTCACCATGATATTGGGGAAGTAGGTGGTGTTGTGGCGAACGTCGTTAAGAATCGCTTTGGCGCGCTCTTCACCGTAGGTGGCTGTCATGGCTTCGAAGTAGCCAGGAACCTCGGAGTACGCGGCGTGAATCGAGTTGCTGACACCGGTGTGGCCGTGCCCGTTTTCCCAGACACGAATTCCCATGCCTTCGTAAAACTCGTAGGGCGACATGAAGGGGGCGAACTGTTCGACCGCCATGGGTTTGGGTGTCCCTTCGGGCGCTTGTTCCCATACCTTTACGGCCGTACCGGCCGACGATTCGTGGGCGACCATGGGGTGGCACGTGTCGCTTTGATTGTCGACCAGCATTTTCCAGTTGCAGTTGTGCATGTAGCGCAACACGCCACCAGCCACTTCAAGCTTGCCTTCGGGCGAACGGTCGACCATGTTGTCGAGCGTCGACAAAGATTCGCCGAAATACTCTTCGAAGCTTTGGCCTTCGGGGTTCAGACGACAGAAAATGAAGTCGCGATAATTGCGCACGTTATGTACGGCGGCCATGCCCTGGCTGGCTTCGTTGGTTTTGAAGAACTCCTGGTCGTAACCGCGTTTGAGCGGCAAGGCCAGCAGGTCGCCATTCAGTTTGAAGGACCAGGCATGGTAAGGGCAGCGGAAGAACCGGCCAGCGTTACCGTAAGTGTCATTGACCAGCATGACCCCCTTGTGCGGGCAGCGGTTATACAGCACCTTGATGCTGTTGTCGGCATCGCGAACCATGATGACCGGTTCGGTGCCTACCGTGGTGCTGTAGTAG
>CAYTSJ010000085.1:0-7462 GCA_964440385.1 uncultured Pusillimonas sp.
ACAGTTTCATAGTTCAGCAAGGCATCAATGGCCCGACTGTTGGCACTGCTGTCAAGGTTGTTCATGGTACGCCGGTACACCATGCGTTTTTCAGTGACCACCAGCGTAAACACAATGTATGCGGCAATTGTTCCCAGGGTGACAACAGCAAACCAGAAGTCGTAACGCCAGAACAGAATGGTCGCCACCATAATAATTTCCAGCAACGTGGGCAAGATATTGAAAACGGTGAAGTTCAGCAAAAAACCAATGCCTTTTGTGCCCCGTTCAATATCGCGACTGAGCCCCCCGGTCTGGCGCTGCAAATGAAAGCGCATCGACAACGTAAACAAATGACGATACAGCCGGGTCGCAATCGTACGGATTGACCCTTGGGTAACCCGCGCAAACAAGGCATCACGCAATTCGCCAAATACACTGGTTGCCAAACGCGCCAGACCATAGCCCAGCAATGCCGCAACGGGCATGACCATGAGGGTTTGCGGCATACCCAGGCTATCGACTACGTCTTTCAAAAACAAGGGCGACACCACACTGGCTACTTTAGCGGCAACCAGACAGGCAATTGCCAGTAAAACCCTGGTTTTGAATTGCCAAACATAGGGCAACAGAGATTTAAGGGTTTTCAGGTCATTACGCTCGGCAGGCGCAGGCCCTTGGGCATTGAATCGCATAAAAAAACAGCTTGGCAGCCACGCTGCCCTCGTCCATATAAACAAAGACGCTCATTTTACGCCGCAACCGGCCCTGCAGCACTGGCCGTCGCACTACAATGCCAAGTTGAGTCAGTCAAAACCTGCATCATCCGGAATGCGAATTAACCCCACCCGATCACAGAGGTTTCATGGCCGTTAGCTCATTCAACTACAACCATATCTTGCTGCGTTGCGGGCAAGGCGATGCCGCTGCTTTAACCGCACTGTTCAATCATGAATCCGCTGTCATGTTGTCGTTGGCACAGCAATTACTTGACGACACGGCCAAAGCGCACCAGGCCCTGCACGATGTGTTCGTGATGGTATGGAAACATGCCGATCATTTTGACCCGAACGCCGGCAGCGCCCGCGCCTGGGTATACAGTATCTTGCGCTATCGTTTAATGCGTGAGTTGCGACAAAAACCGAATGATCCTGACAGTTTGCGAACACATCAGCTGCGCAAATGGCTGGATGACAACCACCGCATGCTTCACGAAGATCTTGATGACGGTTTGGCTGCAGCCGACCCACAAGCCATCGATGCGATCGGGCTGGCCTATTACAAAGGTCTCAATGCACCACAGATTTCACGATTACTTGAAATCCCTGAAGATGACGTGCGACGCCACTTGCGCGACGCGATGCACCAACTCGAGAAGCAGAGCGTTGCATGACGACACCGACTTTTGTACCCTTGCCTGACGCCACGCGCCTGAACATTGCCGAATACACCCTGGGCACCCTGCATGGCGATGAAGAAAACCAGATTCGTGAACTGATCAACAGCAACGACGAGGCCGTTCATCAGGCATTGCATTGGGAAACCGTGCTGCTGGCCATGGCCGATCGTTTACCCCCCGTGAATACCGAGCCCCTTATTTTGGCTCGTGTTCAACGCACCCTGGGCTTGCCGCGCCTTGATCCGGCGGTTCAGCCACTGTGGCGACCCGAAACGCCGGCAGGTTCTGAAACCGCTCGTGGTGCCACAACCGAAAAAACGCCCGATGCCCCGGCCAGGCATTATCAGGGCAACAGCGAGCCTGCCATCACGCCTGCATCCCATGCTGCGGCCAAACACCTTGATCACAAATCGACAACCCGCACTGTCGCTACTCAAAAGCACGCCATTCCTGAGGTCGAGCCGGGTTCTTTCACAGCTGACGCTGAACCTGCACGACGCAGAACCGTAGAATCCGTTTGGTACAAACGGCCATCGGGCGTACTGGCCATTATGGGTGTCGCTGCTGTCGTGGTCTTGGGTAGCATGCTATTTCGCAAAGAATCAACTGACAAACCAGGGGAAACGTCGCCGACGCAAGAAAAAGCAGCAACCCTGCCCGACAGTCCGTTGTTCATCGCTATTTTGCAGCCGCCTCAAAGCACATCAACGCCTGGTTGGGTGATCGTGCAAAACAGCCTCGGGAAATTACGTGCAGCACCACGTTTGCAAAGCCAGCGGGCCTCCGATCAGGGGCTGGCGCTATGGACGCGACAAACTGACTCTTCCACAACCCGATTCCTGGGCTGGGTCTCTGATACGTCAGTCAATGACATCGCCCTGCCAGAAGGCCTGGAAATCAACGAACACAGCTTGTTCGAAATTACCCAGGAAAAACAAAACGCAGATATCAGCCTTCCGCCCGACGGACCGGTTTTGTTTATTGGCCAAGCCGTCAAGACAACACTACCCGAGCCTGTCAGCCCGACTGCAACGCCGCCAGCTCAGCCTCGGTAAACCCGGCCGCCCGGCGCGCATCAAGGTTAAAGGGCCCTTTCAAACGCGGCGCCCTGTAACGATTGGCCAGAACCTGGTACTGTGAAAAAGCATCCAGCCCTTGCTGGTCACACAAATAGCGGTACCAGTAGTTACCAATCGCAACATGGGTAATTTCATCGCGCAGAATAATGTCGATGATGCCAGCACCGACCTGATCACCCACGGCTTGTAACTTGGCGCGAACCGGCGGAGACGCATCCAGCCCTCTGGCTTCAAGCGTACGCGGCACCAGGGCAAGGCGCGCCATCAAATCAGACTCGGTGCGTTGCGCCATTTCCCATAACCCGTCGTGGGCTGGAAAATCACCGTATTCGTATCCCATCGTCTGCAAATGATCACTCAACAGACCAAAATGGTAAGCCTCTTCACGCGCAACACGCAGCCAGTCCAGATAAAAGGTTTCGGGCATGCCCGGAAAACGCCAGATGACATCCAGTGCCAGATTAATCGCGTTAAATTCGATGTGCGCCAAGGCGTGAATGAGTGCCGCCAGACCTTGAGGGGTGTGTGGCGAACGCTGCTTGACTTTGAATGGACCGACAAGTTCGGGGCGTTCGGGCCGCCCCGGCACAGGGCTGAAAGGTACTAAAACGGTTAAGGACTCTGAGGGGTGCTCCAGCCCCTGCGGCAAGGCGTTTACCGCGCTAACTTTGGCAACCGGGTCGGACAGACACAGTGCATGCAGGGCCTGCGCCCGCATCAGGGTATCGCAGCGCCGCCCAGTGCCTCGGACAACGCATCGCGGATAGCGGTCAGTTCATGGCGCAGCGATTGAAATTCTGAACCTGAAAGACGCACAGCGGCTTCCTGATCATGGACCACCTCGCGAACATCGCCGAGTTTGTTGCGGGCCCCACTAATGGTAAAGCCCTGCTCGTAGAGCAAATCGCGGATACGACGAATCAGCAAGACTTCATGGTGCTGGTAATAACGTCGGTTACCGCGCCGCTTGACCGGCTTGAGCTGCGAAAATTCTTGCTCCCAGTAACGCAAAACATGAGGCTTGACGCAGCAAAGCTCGCTGACTTCGCCAATGGTGAAGTAACGCTTGGCAGGAATCGGCGGCAATACAACAGCAGTTTCTTGTGTACTCATGGGTGGGCGAATGACCTGTTCAGGCAACAAACCGGTTAAAGCGTTTGATCATACCAAACGCGGGACAAAACTTGAAATACATCAACACGCCCATTAATCGAGAGAGGGTGTACCACCTTGCTCGACCGCACTTTTCAGTTTCTGACTGGCATGAAAAGTGACGACACGACGCGCCTCGATGGGGATGACTTCACCGGTTTTTGGATTACGACCCGGACGTGGCGGCTTGTCACGCACCTGGAAGTTACCAAATCCCGACAATTTAACTTCAACCCCGCGTGCCAGTGCGTCACGAATCTCTTCAAAAAAAGTATCGACCAGATCTTTGGCTTCGCGCTTGTTCAAACCGACCCGGTCAAACAAAAGCTCTGCCAATTCAGCTTTGGTTAAGGTGTGTGTATCCTGATTCATTCGGTTCTCTCGGGTCAGGCGCGCTGACGAACGCCATGGGCGTTGACAAGCGCTTCAAGCAAGCGGGCCAGGCACTGCTCAACCTGGGTGTCGTCAAGGGTTACGTCCTGATCTTGCAACCAGAAACGCATCGCAAGACTGGTCTCGGGCTGAGCCTGAGATTTGTCGCGCCACACATCAAACAGACGAATGTCTTTAACGATTTTAAGGCGGTCATCATTGGCAATGGTGGTATTCAGGGTGGCCAGCAAATCTTGCCATGCGACACCCGCACCTACCCAAATCGCCAGATCGCGAATCACGATAGGTTGACGCGACAATTCAGCCGGAGCTGGCAACGCCACCGAAGAAATGGCGTCGACATCCACTTCAAACACCACTGGTGCGTGAGCCAGGTCAAGATCCTGTGCCCAGCGTGGATGCAACTCACCTAACCAGCCAATCGCTTGGCCGTCCAGCAACAAGCGGGCACTGCGACCCGGATGCAAGGCCGGATGCGCAGCCGATTCACACACCATCCCTGCTGCACGGGGCCCCAAAAGGGCCTCGAGGTCGCTCTTCACGTCATAAAAATCAACCGGACGAGTGGCTGAGCCCCACTGCTCGGGCAATGCCGAACCCCAGGCTGCAGCAGCGATACGTTGAGGCTGATGCACGCCTTTGACCGTCAAATCGGCATCGGCAACAGAGGCATCGCGCATGAACACACGGCCCAGTTCGAACACACGGACACGCGACTGCTTGCGATTGGCATTGTGACGAATGTTGGCCAACAACCCGCCAATCAGGCTGGAACGCATCACCGCCAGTTGGCTGGCAATCGGGTTCAGCAAGCGGACAGGATCAGGGTTGCCTGCGTAGTTATGTTCCCAAGCCTCTTCGACAAACGAGAAATTGATCACTTCCTGGTAGTCGCGCAAGGCCAAACGCTGGCGCAGCAAATGAGGGCCTTGTAAAGCTTCGGGCTGCACCTGCATGACCGCAGGCGCGACCGGTGGCAAGTCTGGAATTTGTTCAAAGCCGTAAACACGAGCCACTTCTTCGATCAGATCTTCTTCGATGGTGATATCAAAGCGGTATGACGGCGGTGTCACACGGAATACCCCGGCGTTGAACTCGAAAGGCAAGCCAAGACGCGTGAAAATATCGGCAATTTGCGACTGCTCAAGGGCCACACCCAGAATACGTCGACAGCGGTCAAGTCGCATATCTACGGGCTCACGGGCGGGTAAACGAATGATCTGATCATCCAGGGGCCCCACCTGGCCACCGCAAATATCAACAATCAGACGCGTCATGACCTCGAGGTCTTCAGGAATATTGGCGAAATCAACGCCACGCTCAAAGCGGTGGCTGGCTTCTGAACTGAATTTGAAGCGACGGGCACGACCCATGATGGCCTCGGGCCACCAGAAAGCGCCTTCCAGATAGATGTCGGTCGTGTCGAGGGTGACTGCACTGGCGTCACCGCCCATGATGCCGGCCAGACTTTCAAGCTCGCCACCGCTGGCAATCACACCCACATCAGGCTGTAACGTGACGGTCTGTTCATTCAGCAGCTTGAGCGTTTCGCCTTCAGCGGCCCAACGCACCGTCAGCCCCTGACGGATGGCTTTCAGATCAAACACGTGGGTCGGGCGACCCAGTTCAAGCATGATGTAGTTGGAGATATCGACCAGGGCCGAAATCGAACGCTGACCAGCCCGCTCAAGGCGGGATTTCATCCAGGCCGGTGTCTGGGCGCGCGCGTTAACGCCACGAATAATGCGGCCAGCAAAACGGCCACACAAATCGGGGGCTTGCACCTCAACGGGCAACCGATCTTCAAGAGTAACGGGCACGGGCGCATAAGCCTTGCGCTGCAAGGGAGCACCGGTCAGGGCGGCGACTTCACGCGCAACGCCCAGAATCGACAGGCAATCGGCGCGGTTAGGCGTCAATTTAAGGGTGAACAGCGTGTCATCGAGGTCAAGCCATTCGCGAATCGACTGACCCACCGGAGCACTGGCGTCCAACTCAAGCAAACCCCCATGATCTTGCGACAAGCCCAGTTCACGCGCCGAACACAACATGCCGAAAGACTCGACACCGCGCATTTTGACCTTGCCAATAGTCATGCCACCCGGAAGCTCGGCGCCAATACGGGCCAAAGGCACTTTCAGGCCGGTGTCTGCGTTGGGGGCACCACAAACAATTTGCAGGGGGGTGCCTGAGCCATCATCGACCTGGCATACGCGCAGCTTGTCTGCGTTCGGATGCGGGATGACATCGGTAATATGACCAACCACGATGCCGCTGAATGCGGGCGCTACCGGCTGGGTTTCTTCAACCTCAAGTCCGGCCATCGTCAGCTGGTGTGACAACGCTTCAGTGCTCAGGGCCGGATTGGTAAATGAGCGCAGCCAGGATTCTGGGAATTGCATGATTAAGAATGAAATCCGTATTCAGGTTAGCGATTGAACTGGCGCAAGAAACGCAGGTCACCTTCGTAGAACTGACGCAGGTCGTTGACGCCGTAACGCAACATGGTCAGGCGTTCAAGCCCTGACCCAAAGGCAAAGCCGATGTACTTTTCAGGGTCAAGACCAAAATTGCGAATGACTTCAGGGTGAACTTGACCAGACCCCGAAATTTCAAGCCAGCGCCCCTGATTCGGGCCCGACGTGAACATCATGTCGATTTCGGCAGAAGGCTCGGTGAACGGAAAGAATGATGGACGGAAACGAACGCTAAGATCGTCAGTTTCAAAGAACGCCCGCAAGAAATTGGTGTAAACGCCTTTGAGGTCGGCAAATGAAATATCTTCAGCGATCCATAAGCCTTCAACCTGATGGAACATCGGTGAGTGCGTTGCATCGCTGTCAACCCGGTAAGTGCGGCCGGGTGCAATAACCTTGACGGGCGGTGTGTTCATGCGGGCATAACGCACCTGCATGGGGCTGGTATGGGTGCGCAACAGCAGTGGCAAGCCTTGGTCATCGTTCATGTCGACGTAAAAGGTATCTTGCATGGAGCGCGCAGGATGGTTTTCAGGGTTGTTCAATGCCGTGAAATTGGTCCAGTCATTTTCGATTTCCGGACCATCAGCCACCTCGAACCCGATCGAGCGAAAGATGGCTTCAACGCGCTGCCAGGTCTGGATCACGGGGTGAATACCGCCAACGCCGGCACCGCGGCCAGGTAAAGACACATCGATGGTTTCTGCGGCCAGTTTTTTATCCAGTTCGGCTTGGGCAAGCTCCGCACGGCGCTGAGTCAGCAACGCTTCGACCTGTTGCTTGAGCTGATTGATACGCGCCCCTTCGGCACGCTTTTGTTCGGCGTCAAGCTGGGCCAGATTTTTCATCATGGCCGTCAGGGCGCCCTGCTTACCCAAAAAACGGGCTTTGGCGTTTTCAAGCGCGGTCACGTCAGCAGACTGCGCGAAGGCTTCTTGTGCCTGAACGATCAGGTCATCAACCGGGGAAGTCATGGATATGTC
>CAYTSJ010000086.1:0-7456 GCA_964440385.1 uncultured Pusillimonas sp.
GTAGGCAATGCCTGCGAGGTGACGGCGCCCTTCATAATGAACAAAGGTGGTTACGACCTGGTCGGGCGTCTGGCGCAGCTTGGACATCGCATGATAAATGGCCCGGCGATCATTTTCACGCGAGACAAGCAAGTCGATGGTGTTGGCTTCACCGGGCGATTTGCTGATTGAACCGAAGTCGATCATGGCGTGATTGCGATAGATCTGAATGGCACCGGTGTGATTGATGATCAGGTTTGTCACGCCCGGCGCTTTGACATCGACTACATTGTCAATGAAGTGGTCCAGATCCAGGCCGGTACCGACCACGCCCAGCACCTGTTGATCGTCTTTCAGCAGGACATCAACCCATAGTTTTGTCAGCCCGAGTTCGGGGTCAGGATTCACATTGATATGGGTTTCTCGACCTAATTCGATCAGGCTGAAGAACCAGGCATCTTTGGATTGTGTACGATCGAGCGTATAACGAAAGGGTTGGCTTGCGTAGTCGTTTTCACGGTTGTTGTGAAAATACTTGCCGTTAGATAACAAGGCAAAAAAATAGTTTTGATCCCCGAAACTCAGGCGAAAGCGTTCCAGCTCGGCCATGGCCAGATCGGTTTTGTCGGGGTTGTCAGGGTCTCGGGCCCAATCCAGCAAAACTGGCGATTTGGCCATTTGGTGTGACAGCGCAAGCTCTCGAGTGATCGGTTGCAACAAGCGTGACTTGTCATGCAGGACTTGTTTTTCTGCATAAAGAATCGCCCATTTTGTGATGATGGTTTCTGCCAGACTTTGGACTGCGAACCATACCGGCACGGCGGTGACCAGAAAAAGAAAGAGGGTCAGCAGTTGAAACCGCTGTCGTAAACGCATTAATTAGGCCCGTGTGGTTAATACCATGAACACCGTGTAAACGCGCGCTTTTAACATGAACTTCGAACCGAACCTTAAATTACCTTAAATTCAGGTTGAGGTGCAAAGGGTTAACGTCACGGTTCAGAGGCAGCTGTCGAGGCAGTGATTTTCAGTACGCTCAGCGCGGCATCCACGACGTCTGGGTCGAGTGATTTTCCACGTTGTCTTTTCAGCTCTTCAATGGCGACATCCATGCCTTTGGCTGGCCGATAGGGCCGATGTGACGAGATGGCTTCAATCAGGTCAGCCACTGCAAGAATGCGCGCACCGATCAGAATCTCATCGCCTGCCAGCCCTTTCGGGTAGCCCGAACCGTCGAGTCGCTCATGGTGTTGCCTGACCATCTCTGCGACGGGCCAGGGGAAGGGAATGTCCTTGACAATGTTGTATCCGACTTCAGGATGCATCCGAATCAAGGCCATCTCGATATCGTTGAGCTTCGTTGGTTTTGTCAGTAGTTCGATGGGGACTTGCACCTTGCCAATGTCATGGATCAGGGCGCCTAACTTGATGCCCGTGCAGGTTTCGGCATCCATCCCCATGGCCTGGGCGATTGCAACCGCCAATGCGGCAACCCGACTTTGATGACCTGCCGTGTAGGGGTCGCGCGATTCAACAACAGCCGCCAACGCGGCGACTGATTTTTCAAGAATGTCGAAGCGTTTTTCGCGTTCCAGAATGGCTTCATGACCAAAGGCCAGTGCCTGCGCCAGCTCTTCAAGTTTTTCGGTTTCTTCCTCGTCGAAGGCGTCAGGTTCTGAGGCATAAATATTGATGACGGCAAAGACGTTGCCCGTTTCGGTTTTAAGCGGTAGCGAGATACTGGACTGGTACCCGTAGGCGATGGCCAGGTTCCGCCAGGGTCGCATGGATTCGTCGGTCAGGAAATTCTGATTGATGACGGTTCGACCTTCGCGTGCAGCAGTCCCCGTAGGCCCATGACCGTAAGGGTTGTCACCCCAGCTGACTCTGATTTGTTGAGGGTACCCTACGTCGAAACCCGACAAAGCCACAGGGCTGACGGATTTTTGTTCGTCATTTTCAAGCCTGCCAATCCAGACCATTTTGTAGCCATGACGGACAATCAGTTGACAGATCTGTTCGTATAGCACATTCTCGTTGAGCGCCGAGATGATGATCCGGGTGGTGTCTTTCAGTAACAGATAGGCCCGGTGAACATGACGTCGTTCCGTTTCCAGGTCTTTGATGAAAGTCATGTCCTGGTACAACACCAGAATGCCGTTGATATTGCCTTGGCTGTCCCGTGTCGGAATTTTCGAGGTCAGAATCCAGCTTTTCCGGTTGCCCGAACGATTTAACCCTTGTTCGAAGGCGAGAATAGGTTCACCGCCTTCTATGATGGCGCGATCTGTTTCAAGATGGTAGGCCGCACTGTCGTGCCGCCAGGGCATATCGCTTTCGGTTTTGCCTAAAACCTCGGCCGGGCTGCTGAAGCCTGCATCTTCAGCGAAAGCCTGGTTGCAATCGATATAGCGCGAGGTCTTGTCTTTCCAGAGCATCCGGATCTGGAAGGCGTCAGTGATGTGCTTGAGCAGAGCTTTGTTCTTGCTATCAGTATCGAGGTCAGGTGACATGGGTCCCTCTCGGTCAGGCAGTTTGACAAGCGTTATCATAGCTAAGATGTAGATCAATAATCGCTGAGGACTTGCGTTTGGCCATGAGGCCCGATACCCCCTTCAAACTATAAGCGTTAAAAACGAACCTTGATCTGCGTTTTCCCGTGCCTGTTCTAGTATAGAGGCTCAACTATTGTGTGTCTGATGATCGATATTGATCATTTCAAGTCGGTCAACGACACTTTCGGGCATGCCGTCATGACTTTTGGTCATCAGGTAACGGCAAGCATCGGGGTGTGCCAGGTTGATGTCGCAGATCAGAATTACGAGGAAGCGATTCGTCGTGCTGACAAACGGTTATATGCGGCCAAGGCGGCCGGGCGTAACCGTGTCGTTGCCTCATAGAACGTTTTCGTGCTTGGTCTTCATCAATCTGTGGAGGTCTGGCTGGGTGGCGCTACGCCAGACTTCGTGGTACAGAGCGCCGGAATGCATCGATGAATTTGTCTACCAAGGCACTCGATTGCCTGCCTTTTTTGGTGATTTGATAAAAATCCAGTGACACCTTGGGTTCGGTAAGTATGGCGGCTTCCACCCCGAAGCGTCGGCAGGCGTCGATGGAGTAGGACGGAAGAATGGCTGTGCCTTCTCCGACCGAAACCATGGCAATCATGGTTTCAAAATTGTTCACAATGGTTCGTTCTTCATGACCCCTGCCAATTTTTTCGAGTTGGGTATCAATGATCCGCTGAATCTGATTGCCCGTTGGCAAGCTAAACAAGGGAATATTTTTCAGGGCGCTCCAGGGGAGTGTCCCGACCCTGTAGTCAGGTAGCGTATTTGCCAGCCCAGCAGTCGCAATCCACATCAAGTCATAGGTGAACAGCGTGACGCTGGCAATATCAGGGCTGGCATTGAAGTTTGCACCCAGTCCAAAATCAAGTTCCCCAGCCTCAACCAGGGCCTGGATATGCTCGTGATTGGTCACGATGACATTGATTTTGACGTCGGGGTAGGTTTCGTTGAAGAGTTTGTTGGCAATCGGAAAAATGTTTGAAGAGACCAGCGGGGTGACGCCCATGAACAATCGACGTTTGGCCTGCAGCTGAAGCTCAGCCAAAGACTCGACCGCATTCTCAAGCGTGTCAAGGGCCTTGCAAGCCTCGGGCAAAAAATGCTCTCCTTCGACGGTCAGCACAACCGAACGCGTGGTGCGGTTGAACAAGCGACACCCTACCTGAGACTCGAGTTGCCGGATCAGCAGGCTTAGCCCTGCCTGAGTCATGTGCAGTTCTTCAGCCGCCTTGGTGAAATTGCCGGCCCTCGCCAGCTCTTTGAAAGCTTTTAATTGCCTGGTCGAGAAATTCATAAGGGTTTCTTATTAATTGATTAGAAAACCAAACTTCCATCTTACTGTACAAGCTGATTTAATGAGCCCACGGCAAACACGCTGAATTTTAAAAAATATATATGTGCGCATCCAGGAGACATGCATGAAACTTGCCAAGCATTACATCAATGGTGAATGGCTGGCCGCCGTTGAAATCAAGGCGAATACCGCAAACAACATCAATCCGGCAACGGGTGAGGTCGTTGCCGAGTTTTGCGATGGGGGCGTTGCCGAGGCCAAAGCGGCCGTTCAGTCGGCAACAGATGCATTTTTCAAATCAGGCTGGAGCCACAATGCGCGCTTGCGTGCCGAAATCCTGCAGTCATTTGCAGAGCGCCTTGACGAGCAAAAGGAAGAAGTTGCCGATTGGCTGGTCACCCTGAACGGAAAGTTGCGTCGTGAAGCCATGGGCGAGATTATGGCCGGGATATCCGAGCTTAAATACTACGCCGGCGTGGCTCGTAATCTGTTTGGCAGAACACTTGAGGTTGAACCCGGTTGCCACGCCATGCTTGACCGCGAGGCCGCAGGTGTAGCCGCCATCATTCTGCCCTGGAATGCTCCGGTTACTTTGCTGGTTCGTTCGTTGGCACCTGCCATGGCGTCCGGTTGTACGGTGGTGATCAAACCGGCAGCACAAACCGCGCTGGTCAACAATATGGTGCTTGAGTGCCTGGTGCAAGACAGCCGTCTTCCCAAAGGGGTAATCAACTCGGTCATCGAATCGGGTGCTGATGTCTCCAGGTTTCTGTGTGAAAGCAAAGATGTGCACGTCATCAGCTTTACCGGGTCGTCACGGGTAGGTCAGTTGATTGCGAAAACGGCCATCAATCCCTTGAAACGCCTTTCGCTCGAGCTGGGCGGTAAAGCGCCTGCGGTGGTTTTTGAAGACTGCGACATCGAAAAGACGGTTGCCGGTATTGTCAGCGGCGGTATGGTCATGGCGGGTCAGCAATGTACCGCGGTGGCCCGGGTTCTTGTGCAAGACAGTATTTATGATCAGTTCTCGCAACGTCTGGCTGACGCCTTGCGCAATCTCAAGGTAGGTTTTGGCACTGACCCTCAGTCGCAGATGGGTTGCCTGATCGATATTGCCAACCGTGACCGTATCGCCCGCCTTGTTGAAGAAGCCGAATCGAAACATAACGTCCTGTGCAAAGGTGTCATTCCCCAGGGGCTCGAAAAGGGGGCGTTCATCACGCCTAGCCTGATTGAGGTTGACGATCTGGCATCACCCTTGATTCAGGAAGAAATTTTCGGGCCTGTGCTGATCATCGAACGCTTTACGGATGAAGCTGAAGCGATTCATCGCAGTAATGCCACAGATTATGGTCTTGCTGCCAGTGTCTGGACAAGCGACATGCTGAAGGCCCGACGCGTTGCCTTCAAGATCAGGTCTGGCAATGTCTGGATGAATGCGCACAACCGTCTGTTTGCAGAAATCGAGACTGGAGGGTATGGCAATAGCGGCTATGGCAGGTTGCATGGTATCGAGGGTCTGAACGATTTCTTGCAAACCAAGCATTTCTATTTCGAAACCCGTTAACGCCTGTTCACCCTCGTAACACGAGTCGCACCATGCAAACTTTAGCTGCAGTATGTAGAACAACGGGCGGCGAGATGTCCGTTGAAACGCTAGAACTCGATGAGCCACGTGACAACGAAATTCTTGTCAAGGTCATAGGTACCGGCATTTGCCACACAGACCTGGGCATGCGCGACTCTCCGTCTCGTGCCCCTAAACCGATTGTGCTGGGCCACGAAGGCGCTGGCATCGTCATGAAGACGGGAAAACACGTTTCTAAAGTCAAGGCAGGTGATCATGTCGTCATGACCTTTAATTCCTGTGGACATTGCCCTAGCTGTTATCAGGGTGACGCCGCCTACTGCCATGATCTTGTGCCCCTGAATTTTTCGGGTAAACGCAAAGACGGGACTACGGCGTTTAAAGACGCTCATGCTCCGGTTCACAGCCATTTTTTTGCGCAATCGGCCTTTTCTACCTTTGCCATCTGTTCAGAACGTAACGTTGTGCCGGTACGTAAAGATATTCCGATTGAAATGCTGGGTCCTTTGGGTTGTGGCATACAAACGGGTGCCGGCGCCGTAATTAACTCCCTGTCTGTCACCCCGGGAAGCTCGATTGCTGTATTTGGTGTGGGTTCAGTGGGTTTGGCTGCCATCATGGCGGCCAAAGTCTCCGGCGCTGGCGTCATCATTGCCGTTGACGCCCACGCCAACCGCCTTGAGATTGCCCAAAAAATGGGGGCCACCCATGTCATTAACCCGCGTGAGTCCGATCTTTTTGCCACCATCAAGCAGATTGTTCCTCATGGCATGAACTATGCGCTTGATACAACCGGGAACCTGGACATCATCCACGATGCCGTCGCCCAGTTAAGCCCGCGCGGTGTTTGTGGTCTGATCAACACCGGCAAAGGCGCCGATCTGAAGGCGAACATTCTTCAGATGGTTGTAGGGGGGCGTGTCGTGAAGGGCATTCACCAGGGTGACAGTGTGCCTGAAGTGTTTATTCCGCAAATGATCGACATGTATGTTCAGGGGCGTTTCCCGTTTGACGAACTCATTACGTATTACCCTTTGTCAGACATCAACAGTGCAATCGCAGACATGGAACGGGGGGTTACCATTAAACCCGTCGTGCTCATGCCGCATCAGTAGTTCAAGGGGCTGGCGATGCCAGTACCTTCTTAAATATCTAAAACACCACCGGAGGTGACAATGTTTAAATTATCTAAAAAACTGTCTGCAGTATTTTTGGCATGTAGCATGATGGGTTCAGCCCAGGCGGCCGAAGACGTCAAGATCGGGGTCATCCTGCCTCTTTCCGGTCCATTTGCAACCGTCGGCAAGCAAATGCTTGATGGTATCAATCTTTACATGGAGCGTAATGGCGACAAGGCCGGTAATCGCAAGGTTACCCTGATCATCAAAGACGATACGGGTATTGCACCAGACCTCAGCAAGCGTCTTGCCCAGGAATTGCTGGTGAATGACAAGGTCGACATTTTGGCGGGCTTTGGTTTTACGCCTTCTGCGTTTGCAGTGGCACCGTTGGCTACGTCATCCAAAGTGCCTATGGTCGTCATGAACGCGGCAACGTCGTCCATCACCACCAAGTCCCCTTACATTCTTCGCACGGCATCGACCATGGGTCAGTTTACGGCGCCTATGGCCATGTGGGCCGCCAAGAACGGTAAAAAGAATGTCTCGATACTGGTCTCCGACTATGGTCCGGGTCATGATTCTGAAAAGCAGTTTGAAAAAACCTTTACGGAAGCGGGTGGCAAGATTGTCAGCAAAACACGCATGCCGGTTCGCAACCCTGACTTTGCACCGTTCTTGCAGCGTGTAAAAGACGAGAAACCCGATGCGGTCTATTTGTTCGTTCCTGCGGGCGAACAAGGGGTTGCCTTTATCAAGGGTTACCGCGAGCGTGGCCTTGATAAAGAAGGTATCCAGCTGATTTCAACGGGCGATATCGTCACCGAAGACCAGCTCGGGGCTATTGGTGACCAGGCTTTGGGCCTCGTGACGTCGTTTACCTATTCCGAAGCGCATGACAGCAGTG
>CAYTSJ010000087.1:0-7433 GCA_964440385.1 uncultured Pusillimonas sp.
CGCACAGCTTTCGCCACTACCCCCTCAAGATAGCGTGTCTACCAATTCCACCACGTCGGCTTCATTACTGAACACCATCATCAGTAACCAAGCACATTATTCTAGCATGTTTTTGAAACTTTTGAGGAATGCATCTGCTTATTTATTAACAAGCAGGACTCAAAAATAGCAACGCACGCCAACACCAGGCATTACTTGCCAGCAGGCGCCTTGGGCACCGCAGCGGCAGCGTCAGATGGTGATGCTGGCACAGCTGAAACAGGCGCCTGAGGAACAGCCGGCGAAGCATCGGGGGCACTACCAGGCACCTGAGGCACCGCCGAACCTGCAGCGGGGGCCTGCTCGGGTTGGTAACCCTGCATGATGCCAGAATCAATGATTGAGTCACCGGTTCTATGAGACACAAAGGCCAAACCAATGGTTGAGGCAAAAAACACGACAGCCGCCCACTTGGTGGTACGTGACAAAAAGTTTGCTGCACCAGTAGCACCAAACAAGCTGCCTGCAGAACCGCCACCGAAAGATGAGCCCATATCGGCGCCCTTACCTTGCTGCAGCAAAACCAGCACAATAATACTAAGCGACGAGATCACCTGGATCGCTAGAAGAAGGGATGACAACCATTCCATTTGATTACTCCGGGCCTTATGCGGCCGCAATACTTAAAAATTCTTCAGCCACCAACGCCGCGCCACCCACCAAGGCGCCATCGATATCGGGCATGGCAAACAAACTGGCTGCATTGGCTGCCTTGACACTACCACCATAAAGCACCTGCACGTGCCCAACGCCTAACGAGTCGAGCGCCTGACGAATCAGGGCATGCACTTCTTGCGCTTGCTGCGGGGATGCCGTGCGCCCTGTACCGATAGCCCATACAGGTTCGTAAGCGATGACCATTTGACCCACTGCCTGAGCACCCAGGGCCAGCACCGGCGCGAGTTGACTATGAATGACCTGAGCCGTTTCACCGGCCTCTTGTTGACCAAGCGTTTCACCCACGCACACTACAGGCGTTAAACCCGCTTTAAGTGCAGTACCCGCCTTTTGCGCGACCAGTTCATCGGTTTCGCCATGAAACGTACGGCGCTCGGAATGGCCCACCAGAACCCAGCGGCAAGCAAAGTCATTCAGCATGGTGGCACTGACTTCGCCGGTAAAGGCCCCCGAAGCCTGCACGCTGACGTCTTGGGCACCCCAGGAAATTACACTTCCAGACAAAGCCGCCTGCGCCTGAGCCAAGTACGGAAACGGTACACAAACACCCACAGCGCAATCAGCCGCACGAGCAACACCTTCGCGAAGTGCATCTAGCAAAGAAGCATTGGCCGCCAAACTGCCATTCATTTTCCAATTACCGATAACCAGACGTTGACGAGCGTGTGTTGTGTTCATTGGCCTGCGGGTTTGTGATAAAGATAACCCGCAATTGTAGCTTGAATCATCCACGCCCGTACAGCGTCATGCTATTGAACTGTCAGAATGATTTTGCCCACGTGATCACCGGCTTCCATCATGGCATGCGCCCGGGCCGCATCGGCTAAAGGAAACGTGGCGTGAACCACCGGCCGGATCACACCTTGCTCAAGCAAAGGCCACACGTGCTGACGCAACGACTTTGCGATGGCGGCCTTGAACGCAACCGGCCGGGGCCTTAATGTTGAACCGGTGATTGTCAGCCGACGCCGCAGCACCTGGTTGAAATCTATGGTCCCTTTGGGACCGCCCAGCATGGCAATAATGACTATCCTGCCCTCATCGGCCAGACATGTCAGATCGCGTTCAACATAGTCGCCAGCGACCATATCAAGAATCACGTCGACGCCCCGACCTGCTGTGAGGGCACGGATTTCCTCTACAAAATCTTGAGTACGGTAGTTAATCCCCCGGGCAGCCCCAAGAGCTTCAACAGCTTTAACGCGCTCATCCGAACCGACCGTTGCATACACGGTATGACCTAAGGCTACGGCCAGCTGAATGGCCGTGGTACCGATTCCGCTGGCACCACCATGTACCAGCAAGGTTTCTTTTTGAGCCAAACGTCCACGATCAAACACATTGCTCCATACCGTGAAATAAGTCTCTGGCAAGCCCGCTGCTTCAATGTCTGTCAGCCCGGCAGGAACAGGAAGACACTGCAGGGCTGGTGCAACGCAATATTCTGCGTAGCCGCCACCCGCCACCAGCGCACACACCCTGTCACCGGTTTTAAAACCACCCGCAGCCGCATCTCCCGCGATGATTTCACCGGCAACCTCAAGCCCTGGCAAGTCAGATGCCCCCGGAGGTGGCGGATAATGACCTGCACGCTGAAACACATCGGGCCGGTTAATGCCCGCTGCGGCCACTTTGATTAACACCTCGCCGGGACCAGGCTGAGGTACCGGACGATCGGCAAGAACAAGAACTTCGGGTCCGCCCGGGCGGCTGATCTCAACT
Organism: uncultured Pusillimonas sp.; assembly: GCA_964440385.1. GTDB lineage: Bacteria > Pseudomonadota > Gammaproteobacteria > Burkholderiales > Burkholderiaceae_B > Neopusillimonas. The sequence continues at coordinate 2,440 of CAYTSJ010000087.1, forward strand.
GCTTTCATGATTTGGGACTCCAGTGCCATTGACGCCAATGTCAAAGCATGTAAGGTGACAAGTTTGCAGACATAGGCTAAACTCTTGTGCTTGCAATCGCAAGTAAACGGAAGCGTGGCAGAGCGGTTGAATGCACCGGTCTTGAAAACCGGCAAGGGTTTGCGCCCTTCGTGAGTTCGAATCTCACCGCTTCCGCCAGAAATTCAATAAACAAGCGCCTCTCGGGGCGCTTGTTTATTTTTTACACCATCTTTTCTACTATAAAAAAGGGCTCTTCCCCATTAACGGGGATAAGCTATTTGCTATTTGCTTCAGAGTGCGTTCAATCGCCAAACCAAAACTTAGGGCCCGGGTCATTTAGCCTGCTGCAGCCCTGACATTATCGCCCCCAGCAGTAATTCAGGCCCATGCGCATGTCCGTGATGGTCATGATCACCGGCGCTGTGCTCCCAGGCATTCAACATCCTAGAGACGGTATCGCCCATGGCACCAGACATATTCGTTGCAGCACTTTTTGTGTCTCGCACAAAAATCACCTGCCCTTTTTTGATAGTCTGCAAGACTTTAATGTCGCCCAGCTTTTCAGGGTCAACGGCTGTAGGATCGTCAGACAAAACAACAAAGTCGGCTTGTTTGCCTGGCGCCAGCGAGCCTTTCTTGTCTTCCTCAAAGTGCTGGTAGGCTGGCCAGATCGTCATGGCTTTGAGCGCCGTCATCACATCGACACGCTGATGGGGACCAAGAATGTCACCCGAACGCGAACGTCGGGTGACTGTCGCTGACAACACACGCATCGAGTCGGGAAAAGCCACCGGCGCATCATGATGGGTCGAGAACATCATGCCGCGCTCGCGAACCCAACCGGTGGGCGAAATATTATCGGCATGCTCGGGCCCAACGGTGCGATCCCTATGCCAGTCGCCCCAATAAAACGTATGCATGGGAAACAACGACGGGAAGACATCCAGTTCGTCCAGCAGCGCGATTTGGTCTTTGCGCATGAACTGACCGTGGATCAATACTGCACGCCGGTCGGCCGCGTCGTACTTGCCATGGGCCGTTTTTATAGCCGCAAGCAACATGTCGGAAGCGGCCTCGCCATTGGCATGGGTAATGATCTGGATATTATTCTTGAAGGCCCAATCAACAGCATCGAAAACCTGGTCGGGCGTCGCCGCCGAATAACCGCGATAGTCGGCACGATAACTTTGCGGCGGCTTGTAGTAAGGGCGGTCACGATACGCCGTAAAACCTTGGGGCGACCCGTCGATCGTTAGTTTTGCCCCTCCTACACGAAAGCCGTTCACGTAATCCAGACTGGCGGATTTGCCGATGAAATCACGGTCTTGCAGCACATCGACATATGCCACCACGTCGATGGGTATTTTCCCGGCAGCGGCAGAAGCCTGCATGAAAGGCACAATGAGAGACGTTGCTCGACCCTCTTGCGCGGTGGTATAGCCATACTGGGCCAACAAATGCGTTCCCGCGACAAACAAGCCTTGCGCTTGCTCTGCCGTCATCTGCCCGAACTGCCTGGCTAATGACCCGAAAAACGCAGCCTCTTCGAGTACCCCGTCAGGTTGCAGAGACCCTTTCTCGCGGCGGATCACGCCCCCTTCCGGATTCTTGGTGTTGCTTGAAATGCCCGCCAGCTCAAGTGCTTTGCTATTAAACACGCCCAGATGTCCCGACTGATGAATCACCAGCACAGGAACATCTTTCGAGACAGCATCGAGATCTTCACGCGAGGGGTGACGTTGCTCGGCCAGCTGGGCGTCGTCATAACCAAACCCCAAAATCATACCGGCGCTTTTCACCGTATCTTGATTTTTTTTCGCCCAGTTTTCAAGCGTAGCTTGCAACTTTTTAATATCGGTTACCTCGCCATCGGGCGGCGACAACAAATTGGCCGACATTGCTTGCAAACCGATCATGAATGCATGACCATGTGCGTCAACAAAACCCGGAAGCATCGCCTTGCCTTTCAGGTCGATCATTTGGGTGGCATCGCCTTTTAAAGCCTTGACGTCATCGAGCGAACCCAAAGCAAGGATTTTTCCGTCTTTTACTGCGACAGCCTGCACCTTGGGCTGAGCATCGTCGATGGTCAGGACAGGACCGCCAAACCAGATTTGATCGGCCATTTTGGCCGCCAGGGCCTGGCCGCAAAGGATCATGCCGCAGGCCAGTGTTATCGCACTAAATGATCGGTTTAAAGGCATTAGTTTTGTCTTCTGAAGTGTGATGAAATGATGTCATGCATTCGAAGAGTACAGGACATTGCAAGAAACGACCAGCAAACCTTCTGAAGAAAAGTCGCTTTGATCCGTAATATATAAAGTGTCGTTAAGTCTCTAACCTAATTTATATGCTCATGGTACCGATAACTATCAATAGTCAGTCATGACTAAACCTGACTCATGCCAGCTTCGTTACGCTCAGCCAACAGGGCAGTGAATGCACTCGCCGCTGGTGAAAGCGGGCGTTCGGCGCGCTTTAACAAAAACAACGGGCGTCGATATCGGTTGGCGTTTTCCGTGTTCATGGCCGACAAACGACCCAGCGCCAGCAAATCCTGAACGACCACGGCAGGCAGCATGGCTATGCCTAACCCCAGGGCCACAGAACGGGCAATGCATTCATTACTGCCCACCTCGACCGTGCTGCGCATCTGTATGCCTTCGAAACGCAACAAACGTTCGGTGACTTCACGCGTCCCTGAACCCGGTTCACGGACTAACCATCGTACCCGGCTCAGTTGCCCGGCATTGACCCGGGGCATGCCGGCCAACGCGAACCCGGGGGCACTGATCAAAAGCAGGGCTTCTTCTTGCCAGCGTGTTGCGCTGATGCCCGGGTCGTTGACCTCACCCTCGACGACAGCGACATCCAGTTCGCAATCGAGCAAGCCCTGGCCGATAGTCGCTGTATTACCCACAACCAGACGTAACGTTATCTCAGGAAACCGCCCGGCAAACAAGGCCAGGTATTCTGGCAACCAGTAACCGGCAACGGTGGTGCTGGCACCAACAACCAACGTCCCTTTTTGCAGTCCGGCAAGCGCACCCAGATCATTCAGCGCGGCGTGTTCAAGCCCGAAAATACCGCGGGCGTGCTCGTACAATGCACTTCCCGCCTCGGTCAGCCGAAAGTCCCCGCCCTTGCCTCGGGCCCCTCCCCGCTCTATTAAAGCCAAACCCAATTGGGCTTCAAGTTCGCGTATTGCCTTGGACGCGGCAGACTGGCTGATATGCAGCAGCCCGGCCCCGCGCGAAAAACTGCCTCGCGTGACTACTGCGAAAAAAATTCGGGTGAGGTGCAGGTTGAGACGCATAGGCTTTAAGCATGAGAAATACTCATGTATTCAAGAAAAATTTGAATTGGACTCATATTACACGAGGCGATAAGCTTAACCTCGTTTAAGGTGTTGTCTCACAGGATTGCCCAACAGCTCATGCATTCTCGCACTCTTGCCCCAGGTCGCTTTGCCGCCCCTTTTCGTTCCGGATTGCTTTACGGCTTATTACTTACAGCGGCCCTGGCCGCTGCAGGCGTTATTCTGTCAGACACATCGCTCATCAGACAGACCGGCTAGAGTGCACTGACGTTAGCCATCATATTGGGCATCATTGCCGGCAACACGTTCTTTCCCGCCATAGCCGACCGGACCGGCGCAGGGGTCGACTTCTCTAAAAATATCCTGCTTCGAGCCGGCATCATTTTTTTCGGCTTTCGAATCACCTTGCAAGATATCACCCAAATCGGGTGGGCCGGTGTCCTGATTGCCGCTTTGATTGCAGGGGGCACATTCGGGCTGGCCCTGATGCTAGGCCGCCTGTTTCGCCTGGATAGACAAACGGCAATGTTGATCGGCGCAGGCAGTGCAATTTGCGGCGCAGCCGCCGTCATGGCCGCCGAGTCCGTCGTCAAAGGGCAGGCCCACAAAGTCTCTGTCGCGGTGGCCACTGTCGTGATATTTGGCACCATCGCAATGTTTTCGTACCCGTTCTTATACCCTCTGACGGGCATGACAGATCACACCTTCGGTGTATATGTCGGATCAACCGTGCACGAAGTGGCGCAGGTCGTTGCTGCAGGCGCCGCCATCAACGAGGCCGTTGCGTCTACTGCCGTGATTGAGAAAATGATACGCGTCATGATGCTGGCACCTTTTCTGATGGTGCTGTCAACCATCGTTGCGCGCCAACCAGGCCACCACAGACAGGTCACCATTCCCTGGTTTGCCGTGCTTTTCATTGTGATGGCCGGCATCAACTCGTTGCAGATACTACCCATAGCCGTGGTCGATCTCATTTTGCAACTTGACGCCGTGATGCTGGCGATGGCGATGGCGGCTCTGTGCCTGCGTACCCGATTAAGCGCTTTGCGTGATGCCGGGCTACGTCCGATAGTGCTGGCAACAGCCTTATTTTTCTTTTTGGTCGCGGGGGGATACGCCATCAACGTGACTGTCATGGCGCTTGCAGGTGCCTGATATCCACCGCTGGCGCAAAACACCTCATAAAATAGCGCCTCGTCGGGACGTTTTTAGCCCGATTTCAAACCATCAAGGAACCTGTCATGACTCAAGCTTCAGCACGTCACATCCTGGTCGACACAGAAGACCAGTGTATTCAACTTAAACAGTCCATCGAAAACGGCGCTGATTTCGCGCAGGTCGCCAAAGACAATTCGCGTTGCCCGTCGTCGCGCGACGGTGGCAATCTGGGTACGTTTGGCCGCGGCCAGATGGTTCGTGAATTCGACGAAGTGGTTTTCAGTGCCCCGGTTGGCGTTGTGCAGGGCCCGGTCAAAACCCAATTTGGTTACCACCTTGTTGAGGTCACCAGCCGCCAGGACTGACCCTGTCGCAGAACTGACTGACCAGTTCTGCCCGACCCGGAAGTTAAAAAAATTGGTCAAAATTACAACTCACCGGGTCAAAAACAACAACTCATTACAACTTTGATGACATTAATCAAAGTTATGGC
>CAYTSJ010000088.1:0-7402 GCA_964440385.1 uncultured Pusillimonas sp.
ATGGAAACGACAACGGCATCCATTTCACGTGCAAGTCGATCCAGTCGATACAACGCAGCCGACCCGCCAACAAATGAGCCACCGTGAATCCAGACCAAGACCGGTTTGGTTACTGCCTTTGTGAGTACTTCACCCTGACTCCAGGGACGAGAAATGTTCAGGTGAAGGCAGTTTTCATTCGCGCTGGATTCCGTGATGCCGTAGCGTGCGGCTTGGGCGCAGGCGGGTTGAAAGGTGCTCGCGTCAAGAATGCCTTTCCACCCCGGTGCCGGTTGCGCGCGCGTCCAGCGCCGATCGCCCGATACATCATCACCATAAGGAATGCCGCGAAACTCCAGCACACCATGACGTAGCGTGCCCCGTACCTTGCCTTGATCCAGAACAACCAACGGGGGTTCAGTCTGAACGTGGTTGACAGTTCCTGTTCCCCAGGCCATCGACTGAATCAGAGCACATAACAACATTAGTAAAATACTAGCCACAGCGGCATGGAAAGCTCTTCGGCTAAATGTCACAGGTAGCCTCCGTCAAGGGGGTGGGTTGCTCGGAAACAGGCCGTTCCGATGAAGAAACTGAATTGATTAAAAATTAAAAACGGCCTTGTCGTATTTCGTCAGGGTCATGCGTCGGTGGTGCTGGCCAGTAACCTCCCAGTACCTTATAGAGCGTGATCTGGTTGGTGTACTGTGACCATCGGGTCTGTGCCAATGATTGCTGTGCAGAATACAAAGTACGCTCGGCATCAAGCAGCACAATGTAGTTGTCACGCCCCTGCTCATAACGCAGGCGGGATAAACGCTCAGCTTGCGTGGCAGCAGTTACAAGGGCTTCCTGGGCCGTACGCTGCTGGTCCAGTGAAGCCTTCCAGGCCAGCGCGTTAGCGACTTCTTTGAAACCGGTTTGAATCGTTTTTTCGTACTCACCCAAGGCAATGTCCCGGTCAGCCTGGCTGACAGCCAGATTGGCCCATAATTTTTCACGCTGAAAAACAGGTAATGAGATCTGGGGAATGAAGGTCCAGGCCCGACTGCCCCCCGAGAAAAGCGCGGAAAGCGCAGCGCTGGCGTATCCGATGCTTGTTGTCAGACTGATGGATGGAAAAAATGCAGCCCTGGCAGCACCGATTTCTGCGTTGGCTGCACGCATTTTTTGTTCGGCCTGCAGGACATCAGGGCGATGTAACAGAACCTCGGAGGGCAGCCCTGCAGATAAGGCCTGAAAAATCGGATCAGGAGCATCGAACCGATGGGGCAAAAGAGACGGATCAATTGGTGAGCCTACGAGCAGGGTCAATGCATTCAGGTCTTCCATAACCTGTCCGGTATAACGGGCCAGGTCACTGCGCGCTGTTTCGATCGCTGTGCGTGCTTCTGCGAGATCCAGCTCGGAAACGGCCCCCAGACGATAGCGGTGTTCATTCAGGGTTAATGCTTTTTGCCGATTTTCCAGTGTGTTGCGAGCAATATGCTGTAATTCCTGATCAAGAGCCAGGGTCAACCAGGCCGTCGCCACTTCTGCAATCAAGGACAGTTCAGTGCTGCGCTGTGCGGCCTCTTGTGCCAGATAACTGTGCAGGGCAGACTGGCTCAGCGAGTGAAGGCGGCCAAACAGATCCAGCTCGAACGCAGTCAACCCTGCACTGGCTGTATAGACGCCAGTTGAAGATGCAGGTTCGCTGCGTGTCAGGGCCGCGTTAAGGGTAGGTGCGGGCCAGGTCTCTGCACGTGCAGCATTGTAAAGAGCTCGTGCGCGTTCAACGTTCAGAAGTGCGACACGGGCATCGCGATTACTGGTTAATGCCTGTGTCATCACGGTTATCAGGCGCGGATCAAGAAAAAAATCGCGCCAACCTTCCCGTACGGCCGGCTGGACGGGTTCAGAGGGCGTACTGCGCGATGAAGGGGAGCGTTCAGCGGTGGCGGGTGTTGTTTCTGAAGAGACAGGGACAGGCCAGGTCGCCGGAATCTGAGGGTTCGCAATTGGCACCTCCGGTTGAAGATTCACACAACCGCACAGCAAAAAACACAGACTCAAGTGAGCAGGACCCAATCGGAAGATACGTTTCCGGTATTCAGACATGACTGGCGTCTCCGCTTTCTTGTGCTTTTACATCCGGGTCGCCATGACGCTGCTGTTTCTGACGTTTTCCAAAGACGCGTTGCACCACCACAAAAAACAATGGAATGAAAAAAATCCCCAAAAGTGTTCCGGCCAACATGCCGCCCAGCACACCTGTTCCAATCGCACGCTGCGCGCCGGAACCGGCCCCGCTGGCCATGGCCAGAGGCAAGACACCCAAACCAAACGCCATGGAGGTCATCAGAATGGGACGTAAACGGTCGCGCACAGCCTGCAGTGTTCCTGCTATCAACTCCATGCCCTGTTCAAGGTTAAGTTTTGCAAACTCTACGATCAGAATGGCATTTTTGCTGGTGAGCCCAACAGTTGTGAGCATGGCAACCTGAAAATAAACATCGCGCTCCATGCCCAGCAACAGAGCCGCCACTACCGTACCCAGAATGCCAAGGGGCGCCACCATCAGTACGGCCGTCGGAATAATCCAGCTTTCGTACATGGCTGCCAGGCACAGGAAAACGAACAGTAGCGAAAGTGCATACAGTTTTGGCGTCTGTGAGCCGGCCTGCCGCTCCTGATAGGACATCCCTGTCCAGCTCATACCCACGCCGTCTGGTAATTGCGTGACCAGACGCTCGACTTCGAGCATGGCGTCACCGGAACTGACTCCCCGGGCGGGCTCGCCATTGATTTCCATGGCGGATAGGCCGTTGTAGCGCTCGAGCTGCGGTGAGCCGTACTCCCATTGCACCTGGGTAAAGGTTGACAAAGGCACCATCTCCCCCAGCGTATTACGTACGCTCCAGTGCAAAAAGTCCTCGGGGACCATCCTGAAGGTGGCGTCCGCTTGCACATAAACCCGTTTGACTCGCCCGCGATCAATGAAATCATCGATGTAGTTTCCGGCCCAGGCTGTCGATAACGTGTCAGTGATGGTGCTGTGAGATACACCCAGTGCGGCGGCCTTGGCGACATCAATATCAAGACGTAATTGCGGTCTGTCCGACAGGCCATTGGCCCGGACATTGCGCAACAGGGTGCTTTTTGAGGCTGCAGTAAGGAACTGGTCTCGTGCATCTGCCAGGGCATTATGGCCAATGCTGCCGGTATCCTGCAGGTAGAACACAAAACCACTGGCAGTCCCCAGTTCCGGTATGGCAGGAGGTGAGAACGCGTAGCCTGCAGCATCATTGAGTGCCATGAGGGCTGCCGATGTACGCTGCCCGACAGCTAAAGCCGATGTCTCTGCGTCTCGCCTGAGATCCCAGTCTTTAAGCTTGACGAAAGCCACACCTGTGTTTTGGCCGGAACCGGCAAAGCTGAAGCCCTGAACGCTCAGTACGGAATCAACCGAGGAGGTTTCTTCGTTCAACAGATACTCCTCCATCTGGGCAACACTTTTCAATGTCCGTTCCTGCGTGGCACCGACGGGAGTCTGCAACATGGCCATCAACAAACCCTGGTCTTCATCAGGCAGGAAAGCTCCCGGCAGCCTTAAAAAGGAAAATGCCATATACCCTATGAGCGCCAGGTAAATCAGCATGAAACGTCCTGATCGCCCAAGAATTTTTCGGACGCTGGCCTGATAACGTGTGGTGCTTGCTTCAAAGTACGTGTTGAATAGCGCAAAAAAACGGCTTGCCCCGCCGGCGGGGCGTGTATCGTGTTGCGGGGTATGCTGTTTCAGCAGGGTGACACACAGTGCGGGTGTGAAGACCAGGGCCACAATTACAGACAAGGTCATGGCCGCCACAATCGTGATGGAAAACTGCCTGTAAATGATGCCGGTGGAGCCTGCCATGAAGGCCATGGGTACGAAGACTGCAGACAGCACCAGGCCAATACCGATCAGTGCCCCGGTGATTTGCCCCATGGATTTTTGTGTGGCTTCAAGCGGCGACAGCTTTTCCTCGCTCATTAATCGTTCGACGTTTTCGACGACGACAATCGCATCATCCACCAACAGGCCGATCGCCAGCACCATGGCAAACATGGTCAGCATATTGATCGAGTATCCCAGCACGGCCAACACACCGAATGTTCCCAGCAGCACAACAGGCACGGCCAGGGTGGGAATGAGTGTGGCCCGCAGGTTCTGCAAGAAAAGGTACATCACCAGAAACACGAGCACAATGGCCTCAAACAGTGTTTGCACGACCCCCTTGATCGAGACTTCGACAAAAGGTGTCGTATCGTAAGGAACGACTGCTCTCAGGCCGTGAGGGAAATTTTTTTCGAGCTCGAGGATGGTTTGTTTGATTCGGTCGGCCGTTTCCAGTGCGTTCGCACCGGTTGCCAGTGAAATGGCAACCCCGGTGGCGGGTTTGCCGTTGTACCTGCTGAGCGTACTGTAGCTCTGCGAGCCCAGTTCCACGCGGGCAATGTCTGACAGTCTCAGGGCGGAGCCCTCTGTGCTGGAACGGATTACGATCTGCCTGAACTGGTCGGCTGTCTGCATCCGGCCCTGTGCATTGATCGTGGCATTCAGTTGTTGCCCGGGTGCAGGCGGGGTGCCCCCCAGCTCACCCACGGCAACCTGGGCGTTTTGTGCCTGTATGGCGCTGATGACATCGGAAACGGTCAGTCGATAGGTTTCAAGCTTGCCGGGGTCAAGCCAGATACGCAACGCATACTGTGCCCCGAACACTTGAACACTACCGACGCCTTTAAGCCGTGAAAGCGTATCGTACAGATCGGATACAACGTAATCTGCAATATCGTACTGATCCATGCTGTCGTTATCAGAGACAAATCCGAGCACCATCAGAAAACTGCTGCTGGCCTTGCTGACGGTGATCCCCACTTTGGTGACTTCAGTGGGTAATTGTGCCGTGGCCAGAGACAGCTTGTTCTGGACCTGAACCTGTGCCGTATCAATATCCGTACCGTTTTCAAACGTCAAGGTGAGGCTGGCGTCGCCGTTGGAATCGCTGGTTGACGAAAAATACATCAGACCATCAAGGCTGGTCATGTTCTGTTCGATGATTTGCGTCACCGAATCTTCCACCGTTTTTGCCGAGGCTCCGGAATAGGTCGCTTTTATGGAAATGGACGGTGGCGCAATGGCAGGGTACTGCGACACAGGCAATGTCATAATCGACAAGATGCCCATTAGCATGATGGCAATGGCGACTACCCAGGAAAAAACAGGTCGTGTTATGAAAAACTGGGCCATGATCCTTGCTTCCGTCAGTCGTTGGAGGAGGCCTCGGTGGCGTGCACCACGACACCTGCCCTGAGCTTTTGTAAACCTTCAACGATGACTCTGTCACCCGCCATCAGGCCTTCGTCAATGAGCCATTGATCACCAATTGTTCTGTTGGTTAGAATGGGGCGTTCTTCGACGGTGCCATCAGGTTTCGCGACCTTTGCCGATGCTGTGCCTTTGGCGTCTCGCAGGATGCTTTGCTGAGGTGCCAGAATTGCCTGCTTGCGCTCACCATAGCTAACTACTGCCCGAACATAGGTGCCCGGCAAAAGCATGTGTTCCGGATTCGGTACGGTAATGCGTAGCGCGTAACGGCCCGTTTCAGGGTCCACGCTGGATTCTGAAAAAATCAGTTGGCCGGTATGGGGGTATGGTGTGCCGTCCTCCAGCATCACCGTCACTGGGATAGCGCGTGTATCACTGAGACTGCCTTGCCTCAGTGCTTTGCGCAGTTGAAGTAATTCATTGCTCGATTGGTTCAGATCGATATGGATGGGATCCAGCTGCTGTATGCGGGCAAGGGCAGCCGTTTGATTGGCATTGACCAGCGCACCTTGTGTCACGGAAGATTTGCCAATTTTTCCGTTGATCGGCGCCACAACTCGTGTGTAACCCAGCATGATGCGGCTACGCTCAAGAGTAGCGCGCGCCAGTTGTACATCTGCTTCTGCTTCTTTCAGGTTAGACTGCGCCGTTTCATGATCCTGGCGACTGACCGCATTATGCTGAAAGAGGGACGCTGTACGTCTTGCGTTCAGACGGGCAGCTTCAAGAGTGGCCAGAGAGCGGTTCAGGCTGGCCTGATTGCTTGTAACATCGGCGCGATACAAGGCATCGTCTAATTGATATAACGTCTGGCCCTTCTGTACCACCCCCCCCTCGTCAAACAAAAGCTGCTGCACAATGCCGTCAGCCTGGGGCCGTATTTCAGCGACCAAAGAAGCAACGGCACGCCCTGTCAGTTCACGAGTCAGGGTTACCGATTGCTCTTTGAGCGTCACTACGGTGACCGAGACAGTTTCCTCGTGTGCTTGTTCAGTTGGCGTGCGATCTTGCTGGCAACCCGAAAGCGTCCAGAAAATCAAACAAGCACTGCACAACGTGCCCACCATCCGGTGGGCGCTGGAATAGGATGGTGTCATCTCGGCCCCTGCATTTCAAGTGGCCGAATTTTAGCGGGGCAACTAGGCGCAAGGCTGACAAATCCTGACAGTCAGTGCCGGCCTGCTTCCAGATGGTGCCGTTTACAACTCAAGCTGGCAAATGATGGTGAGCTGGTAGCCCACACCACGCGCAGCGCGTATGACTTCGGTGCCCTTTGAGCCCGAAAGCAACTTCCGGCGCAGACGACTCATGCCGATTTCGAGACGACGCTCATCAAAATCAAGGTAGCTTCCGCCAAGTGCCTCAACCAGTTCGCGACGGCTGACGGGCCCGGGGCCACCCCGAATCAACGTTTGCAAGAGGATGCTTTCGTTATGCGTGAGCGTAAGTGCAGGCCCAGCGGGTGGTGTCAGCTGTAGCTTTTGCGGACTGAAGCGCCATAAGGTGTCGCATTCAGTCGAAGCGGCATTTTGATCAACGGGGTGCAGACGGCGCAACAGGTTGGCAATGACAGCCAGAATCTCATCGGGGGGTGTCGGTTTGACCAAGTAGGCATCTGCCTGGTTTTGCAGCCCCAGCAGACGATCATGGGGCATGCCGCGAGCTGTCAGTAAAACAACTCCGATATGCGGCCACATCGACCGCACACGTTTGCAGAGCGTCAGCCCGTCTTCCCCCGGAAGACCCAGATCAAGCACTATCAGATGGCAAAGGTGATTGTGCAGGTGGCGATCCAGTGTTGACCCGTTGGGTAGACCGATGGCGGCATAACCGGCGCAGTCAAGGTGTAAAACCAGTTCTTCACGCAAGTCGTCATGGTCTTCGACCACGATGACGTGCAGGCGTGGGCTTGTATTAATGTTAGGCCCATTCATGTTTGACAGAGGTGAAAAATTACTCATTGCAGGCAGGCAAAGGAAACCAGAGTGCAAAGCAGGCTCCGTGCGTCCAGGTCCGGTCAAGCTGCAAGGTGCCCCCATGTTTTTCCATGATTTCTCGGACCAGGGGTAGCCC
>CAYTSJ010000089.1:0-7390 GCA_964440385.1 uncultured Pusillimonas sp.
AGATTTAGCCATGAATCTGGCCGCCTTGGAATAATGGGGTAAATGGAGCGCGTACCCAAAAATTCATAAATATTTGGACAAAGCGGTTTCGCGGTAGGCTACGGCAGTCTGAACGAGACCTTGCGAAAGGGTGACCGGCGGCTTCCAGCCCGTACATTGGCGGAACGCACGGCTGTCCACGCGCAATTCTCCGGACAACTTAATAAAGGTATCGCGGCGACCGGCGAGCATGGCCAGCGCCTCGAGCATAATGGGTGGCACAGTCCACTGCGGCACGTGGGCTCGGCCCATACCATCAGCCAGCACGCGAATTAGGCTGGCAAGGTCGATGTCTTCGCCATCTGACAGCACGAACCTCCGACCTGCACAGGCGGGGTGCAGAGTCGCCATCTCCAGAGCGCTACAGAGATTTTCAATGCCGATGTAACTGCGGCGTGCCCGCAGTGCACCGAAGGGTAAAAGCGGCAGGCGGCTCACCAGTCCGAGCAGCGCCCGAAAATTTCCCGGGCAGCCTGGGCCATAGATGAGGGGGGGACGCACAACCACCCACTCTAGCGTAGTGCCAGTCAAGCGTTCGGCCACCGCGCGCTCGGCTTGCCATTTGGTGTTTGCATAGGGCTCCTGTGGCGAAGGTTCGTCGTCTTCCGTGAAAGGCTGGCCGTGCGTCGACTGCCCATTCACGCCAATCGAGCTCACCAGCACGAAGCGCCGACAGCCCGCATGCAGTGCAGCTTCGGCGCAGGCCAAGGCCGCGTCAACGTTCGCTCGCTCAAAGGCCAACAGCGCATCTTGCTGCGGCTCAGTGCCCAACACATGCGCTCGCGCAGCCAAATGGACCACTGCCATCGTACCCTGTAAAGCATGGGCCAGCGCCTCGACATCGGTGTAGTCAGCCACAGGTCGCGCCTGAACACCAACAGGCAGCTGCCCTATTGAGCGACGGGAGACCGCCATGACACAATACCCCTGCGCCGCGAGCCAGGACACAAAGTGTCGGCCCACAAAACCCGAACTTCCTGTGACGGCCAACGCCGGGACCGAGGGTTGCATCAGTACCGCCCGTACTTCAGCAGCCCGCGGACCGCATAATTCGTGAAATACCAGCAGGCGGCTGGCAGGCTAAGCTGCTCTAGGTCGCGGTAAGCACGCCAGACCTTGGCCGCTGATTTGCGCTTGTTGCGCGAGACCGACTCACCCATCACTCGGTAACGCATCAGGTCTTCGTCAAGCCCATATGCTGTGCGACCTGGCTTAAGCAGTTGCAGCCAACAGTCGTAATCGTCGTAATAGGTTTTGCGCATGCGCACCTCGCCGACGATGTGCCGGTCCAGTAGCACCGTGGATGTAGCGATCACCGTGTTGCCCAGCAGCTGCCGGTAGCTCAGTGTGCGTGGCACGCCAATGTAGCGTCCTTCCTCGCCCCCATCGGCTGGAATACGCCGAAACCCCGTGAACACCAACGGCGCCTGGTGGGCCTCTGCAAAGCAGATAGAACGCTCGAGCTTCTGAGGCAACCAAAGATCGTCGCTGTCTAGGAAAGCAATCCACCGGCCCTGGGCACGTTCCAGCCCCGCGTTGCGGGCCATGGCAGGGCCGCCGTTCTTTGACTGTTCGATAAGGCGCACGCGCGGATCAATCTTGGTCCACTCACGCAGAACCTCCAGCGTGTTGTCCGGCGAGCAGTCCTCAACGATCAGCATCTCCCAATGGGGATGGGTCTGTTCGAGCACCGACCGAATGGTATCCCCGACTACGCCGGCGCACCGGTAAGCGGGGGTAATTATAGAGACGAGTTCTGAAGTCATACTTGTCAGTGGCGCATTTGGTTAAATTAGTTGTTTCGACGATTTATACGTAGAAGTCGGTCAATCACAGTTAGCTGTACGAACGAGCCAAGTACGAATGGGAAACTGAGAAAATCACCAGCGAACAACTCAGGTGTCAACAGCAGTGTTGCATGCGCCATCACGTATGAGCCAAGAGGCATCAGTCGATCAGGTCGCTTGGCAGCCCAGCTTCGGCAGAGTTCCGACAGCGCCCCTAGTAGCAGGCTACCGCCGATGAAACCTAGCCAACCAAACTGATACAGCAATGATCCCGGTACAGAGGGGAATCGACCAGCAAGGAACCAGTCTCCGTCAGGAGCACCAATCAGCCCCAACTTGTTCGCAATACCCGCGAGATGCAAAAAGACTATGGTTTTATTCTCTGGATTGGCATCCACGATGGCCGCAACTGTTGCGAAGCTGTGTGTCAGGTAACTAAAGGTCAGGACCAACATCGCCGACAGTGAATCTAGAGCGCTGCCATCGAGCCCGGTCCGATACTCGTTCGAGGTTTCTAGCCCAAGGAAAGGCAGGAATTCAATCGCATAGTTGAGAGCATCAGATCCCCCAGCATCTGCTCTCTCGTAAAAAATGAACACAGTGTAGGCAAACCCAAGCAACAATGCTAGCTTTATAGCAAGCCGCTGGTTTGCCGCTGGGAATACGTTGGAAAGAGCCAGGCCCTTTCGCGCCCGAAAAGCCGAAAATACAAAGACGGCGACCAGTAGTAAATTCGATCGACCTCCAGTGATGGCTGAATTTATCATCAGCAGTACGAAGACTGCGAGAAGACTTTGCATCCTAAGCTTGGGCGAGACAACACGGATCTGAGTCACTGCAAGGACTATCACGACGTAGTAGGCGCTTCCAAAGAAGTAACCTAGCACACTAAAAATTGAAGACGCATTACCCTCACGGCCCTCTCCGAGTCTGCGCCATTCCTCACGCGCAACCGCAACGCCATTCGAGTAATCCACCCCTTGCACGAAGACCTTGTCGTAGATGAGTGCGAGGCTTCCTATCACCGACATCCACAGTGCAATCCGAATCAGCATGTTCGCCGTGGGAATTTCGCAGCCACCTGGTCTTGGCATGGCGCGCCCGCCTGCAAAAAGACGCGTTATTGCAATGCCTGCCAACACAATGAAAACAAACGCTAACTGCAGAATCGCTGCACCAAAAGTCCCCGGATAAATCGAATGAACTGGTAATAATGCGACAGCCAACCAATAGAGCAACCAAACGGCGACGAAGTGGCGAGTCATCAGACTGTTCCTAGGCTCAATTCTCAAGAACCTGCAGGCTAAATACGTCCAACCGGGCACTTGGTGGGGTATCAGATGCAAGCGCCAGAGCGCATCGAACTACTTCGTGTTCAATTTCCAGATCGTCAGCCTTTATCTCCAACTTTCCCTCGCCGCAAGGCAAATTCAGCTTTCGCGACCCAACCACCACCGTTACCTCCTCTGTTGCGCGCCAAACTATCTCAACTCGACAATCTACCTTAGGAACCGAGAGCGCCGCAAGTAGCGGCGCACTAGCAAGCACTTCGATGCAAGAGCCACGATTGTCATGCCTTAATTGCGCATCGAGAAAGTAGGGCTGATCTTCTTCACGGGCTGGGTTGAGACTTGACGGCGGTTGCCAGTCAAGGCGCTTTCCAATGAGACGCGCCGGGCTGCCAGCAACTACGCTGTAGGGCGGTACATCATGTGTGACGACTGCGTTTGCCCCGACGACGCTTCCTTTGCCTATAGTCACACCCGGGCAGACTACGGCGTTAGTTCCAAGCCAACAGTCATCCTGCACCCAAATCGGCCTGTCGAGCATGGCAATTTCTAACGCGTCGCTAGATAGCCGACGCTCCTGCTCACGGATGTGCAAATGAGGAATAACACGGAACGGATGAGTGCCAGATGAAATAAATACGCCCGGTGCGAGGATGCAGCCGCGGCCCAGCCTTGTACTGCCGTTAATGGTACAACGACGTTGAACCGACGCTCCCTCGCGAATTCGCACTTCGCTGTCCGTCTGCATCTCTACGTCAGCAGCAATCCACACCCCCTCGCCAAGAGTTACACGGCCGCGGCTCCCGGTGTCAATCCGCACCCGTGCACCGATCTTGCAGCCACGGCTCAGTTCAATTTGAGACTCACTGCCCAGCAACAGGGCTTGAGGATGAACTCGAGCATGGAATCTAAAGGCGCGCAGCATACGCCACCAGCGAAACGGAGGAAACATTGCCAATAGTCGATTCATTTAAGTTTCTTTTCAAATATCCTTGAGCAATTCCATGCCGCCCACGCAACTACAGGATAACCGATGGTTGCCAATAACAATGCCAGCAAGGCTACTTGATTGATCTGCAGTACGTCCGCCTCAAGCCGGATCGATAGCATCCATATCACCAAAGCAACTGACGCACTAAAAAAATTAAGTGTTAACAAACGTGCTTCGTAGCCTATCACTATTAAAAAGCTCGACCAAAAATCTGACAGGCGAAGCACAGCTACAATCAGAAATACGGGTAATAGATTACGTGCTTCTTGGTATGCAACAAACCACCTTGTGATAGAGTAGTCCAACAATGCCCATAAGGGCAACGACAGTAGCGCGCCACATGATAGAAGACTTAGAGAAGCTTTGACTGTCGTTCTGTAAGCAATACTTCCCCCTCGAACTGCGAAGCACCTAGCTAGCAACGGGAAGAAAGAGGCGTTAACGACCGCCTGAACAGACTGAGCAGCTATTAGTATAATCCAAGCGAAAGAATACTGAGCAAAGTCAGACACTGAGAGCCGCTGCGCTGCAAGCCACCGATCTGCGTTAGTCGCAAGAAAGCTGAAAGAAGCTACGGCCAAAAGCGCAAGCGCCGAACCCCATGAAATAAGTGGAAAGCGACGCCAAGCAAGTGTTATCGCAACAGTCAACCGCATTGAGATGGCATAAAACTGTTTTCGTAATAGCCAAATAGCAATAAGTAGTGACGACAATGCTTCTGCTGTCAACACCGCCGTTGCGCCAAAACCAGACGCAGCAAAGGTACTACCTGCCCCCATTAGAACCAAGGCACGAACAAGATTTTGATGTGCGAAGCGCATTGGCTGACCTCTGCTCCGGCTCTCGACTGTTGCAACCAAAAAGAGTTGTAGCGACAGACCATGAATCAATGCAGTAACTAAAAGTATTGGGTCAAGTCCTGCCAGCGATATCTCGCTTAACAACACTGCTGCAGCACCAAGCGCTGTGCAGATGGTAGCAACTAGACAGCATTGCATCAGTAAGACATTACCGACGTATTCTCGTCTGCGGACGATAAGCATCGGCAAATCACGCTGTAGTAACGACTGGAGACCCAAGCAGCCCAACATAAGAAAGCTACTTGATATCAGCAAGCCGGCGCTGTAAACAGCATAACTGGATAAATCAAGTAAGCGAGCCATTATGAGCAAGCGAGCCATCATTAAGACCAAAGCTAGCGCCAACACTGGCGCGTACCACAACTTGCGAAGTCGATGGAGGGTCGGCTCGGCAGCTAGGCGAAATAGCTTCATAGAACTAACTTCAGACGATCTGAACTAGAGCCTGAGGTGGACGACGATCATGCATTACACCATAGTCAAAAAGTGCAAACTGCAATTGCAGCAGTAGACGTGCTTTGTGCTTCGGGGTACTGCCTTTGTGTATGCACAAAGTGTTTTCAGCGAATCCGGTACCAGCACTACCGCATATCTCTCGTATCAGATTCGAAGTATAGGTCGACGTAATCTCTTCATCGCTGTAACGGCGAATATTCCAGCGATCACCGGCTCTTAACTGTGGAGGGTGGAGATGAGATGCCACCACGCAGAAATGTGCACCTTCATCGGCTGGCACATCGGTTAGGTAGAAAAAGAACTTTAAAAAACGGAAGTCGTCTACATCGCGATGATAGACGTGCGCGTGCTTTTCTCGGTCAGCTTCACTAGCGAGCACAGGA
Organism: uncultured Pusillimonas sp.; assembly: GCA_964440385.1. Lineage (GTDB taxonomy): Bacteria > Pseudomonadota > Gammaproteobacteria > Burkholderiales > Burkholderiaceae_B > Neopusillimonas. The sequence goes on from CAYTSJ010000089.1 coordinate 5,806, forward strand.
AAGGTCCACCAGAGATTAGCGCCCACAAATGTGGGAAGTGACCCTAGATAGCTGGCAGCTATCCAACGCAAAACTGGGTCAGCCACAAGCCGACCGATAGCTGGGCACTCAGTTGTAGTGTTGAAATACTGAGCCAAAAGTATCGGCTTGCCTAGTCTTTGCTCGGCAGCGTTTCGTTCACCTAAACGGAAACCTAACACGGGATCACGATCAGCGTAGCATGACTGTTGATCAGCCCATGAACAAATTTCATCAACTACTTCTTTAGGAAGCGTTAGACCAAACGATATGCCCTCTTCGCGAAGATGTTGCACGAAATCGGTTCGATCTAAGTTTGCGAAACAAGACTCAGTTACACGCTCTTCGCAGTCAACCAAGTATTCATGAGTACGCGCTTCTAGCAAAGTTTTTCGTGATTCAGCTATTAGATTTCGCACACTACTGAAACGAGCGACACTTCGCATCATTGTATAGCCTGGTTGCGTAGCTATGCTGTTCAAGATCGTAGTAAAGCGAGACAAGTTCAATCTCCAAAAATGTTAAATGAGGTTTATAGGTCGCCACCTGGTAATGATTCACGAAGTCGGTAAATACAACTATCGATCACCTACGCGCATCAATCCTCGAATTGTATCTAGACTGCCGTACGGAAACCGCCGCCTGATCGATGTGTAATCCAAAAAAACCTTGGGAGTATGAAACAAGGTATCCCACCGTTTGTCGCGCATAGATTCCAGTACATCCAACTCACCCTGATCGTCCCTTGACCATTCACCATCGTCAGGCATAAGCACCCCAGAGGTAAGCAGCTTAACCAGCCTGTTGGGGTCTGCCCCGGGCTTATAGAGATACTGGGTGGGTGTGACGCATTTGACGTAGTCGACATACTGCGGAATGCGATGTGTGACGCTGTAGGCGAACCGCAGCGTCTGCCGCCGTACGCTGGTCGCCATGCTATCCTGCTCGGTCTGCGGCAGGCTCGCTCGCAATTTCAACGTCCGCAGTTTCTGCTCGCTGCACGCATCTTCTCGAATCCCTGCCATCTGGTAGTTTGCACCGGCAACCCCAATAACCTGCTTGCCAAGCGCACCCGCTTCCAGAGCCGCACTTCCGGATGCCACAACCACAGCATCCGCCTGCTCGATCAATCCCAGCGTGCTGGTGCTGTCCGAGCTGGGAATCACAAATACGCCCCGCTGTTTGGCCCACTGCGTGTAGTACTCCTCCGCCATCTGCCCATCCGCCTTGCCAATATACTCTCCCCAGTTGGGATGACAACGAAGCACCAGATCAGTGGGATCGAGCGAAAAATGGTCGATCAAAGCATCGTAGGCATCGATTGGATGCCTCCAACTGGAACTCCACTCGGAATACCCCCAAATCTCGTTGATGCTGCCAGGTATCAGCAGGATCTTACGTCGGCCCGAAGCAGGCCAGGGAAGCATGTTGGCATTGATGTTGTATGCACGCCATTCATTGTGGTTGCGGCGCAGAAAGCGTGAGGCAATATAGCCAGCAGCCCTGATAGACTGGGCATGAGTCAAAGGCTTATCAGTAAACTGCGAAACCAACCGATCGACTGACT
>CAYTSJ010000090.1:0-7337 GCA_964440385.1 uncultured Pusillimonas sp.
ACACGGTTCTGGTTTTTTTGGCGCGAGGCCTGTCTTTAAAAGCGGTCGCTCGGGTACTCAACATTTCACTGGGTACCACTAAAACACACACTGAATCTGTTTACATGCGTCTGGGTGCGCATAATCGCCAGGAAGCCATTAACATTGCAATGGCGCGGGGGGCCCATTTGCGCTGGGAGACGGGTACTATGCCATGCTTTTGAAAAGCCCTGTGTCAGTTACCCGGTTGGGCTGTGTTGAACTGAACCCAGGCATTGACCTCGCTACCCAGGCGTTCAGTCGCCTTGCCGAAAGACGCAATAACCTGATCAAAGTCTGGCCCGGTAACAGGCTGGTTAACCAGAAAAGGGCGCGCCGCAACAACGCGATTTTCATTGACATTGATCAGAGTTGCATCAAATGCCACCTGAACCAAGCGTCCTTCGGCATCTTCATAGACCTGAAAATCAAGCAGTTCCCCAGCCAGCTGGTACCCGGTACGGACGGTATTTCCGTCGGTGATCACCGCCTGCCAGCGCCCATTGGTTTTTAATGCCTGCGCTAAATGAAGCCGAAGCATGCGCGGAATCTGGTCTTGCCAGCGAACCCCTTTATAGGCAGAGACCTGATAAGCAGAACGTGAGACCAGAATCCGGTCGCTGTTCAGCAAAGTAGTGCTGGTGGGCCTCAGGATTCGAATACTATTGTCGCTGGCATGTTCGGTCATGCCTTTTCTTGCCGTCGGTTCAATACCGATGCTTGATGCAGAATCGCTATTCTTTAACGCGACAGCATGGCTAACCGGTGGCATAGCCGAAGGCATAGGTAGTTTATAAACAGTCAAGGGCGCTTTTTCGGGCAAGACCGAGCACCCGGCGCCGGCAAGTATCACCATCGTTGCAACCAAAAACTTCAAGACCCTGCGCATTGTCATGGCGATACCTCGGTAAGCGTTTCGGCCCCCATCAGGTAACCCGCGGGGTTGTCATTCAGTTTACGTAGTGTGGATCGCAAGGTCGCCAGTGTCATTCGCAACTCTTGCAATGTCGGGCCCAGTTCTCCAAGCCCCTGCATGCCTGCAGCAACAGCCCCTTGGTTGTCTTGCACCAGTTTTGCAACCTGGGTTGCGGCTTTATCCACCGAGTCCAGGGCGTGCCGGGCACTGCGCAACGAAGGTTGGCCTTCGCTAACCACCAGACGGTTTACCGCGGTCAGGGTGTCGTTCAACGTCTGGCTGGCTTTGGCCATACTGGATAAAGCGGTGTTGATATCGCCGCGATTTTCAGCAATAACGGTCGTCACCGACTCAAGATTGGCCAACGCATGCGACACCTTCGCGGCGTTTTCTGCTGAAAGAAGCCGGTTGGCATTGTGCACTAGCTCAGTCATGCTGGACAGCAGTGTGTCACCGTTTTGCATAATCTGGGACAGGGGGGAAGGGGAGGCAATAATGACCGGATAAGGCTGGTCTGGTGAGGCTTGCAATGCCGGGCTGTCGGGGTTGGCAGAACTGAGCGCAATCACCGATACCCCGGTAATGCCTGTAATCACAAGACGCGCCACAGTATCGACCTTGACCGGAATAGCCGATTGAATACTGATCAGTGCCCGTACGTGACGAATATCATCCGGGTCAATGGATAAATCGACCACGTCGCCCACCCTGATGCCATTGAACTGAACGGCGCCGCCCCGCGCCAGCCCCCTGACAGGTTCGTTGAACACGACAACATAATTGGAGCGTGACGTGTTTTTACCGTACTTGCCCAGCCACAGCGCAAAAATCAGACCGATGGCGATCACGATAACGGTAAATAAACCGATCATCACATGATGAGCTCGAGGTTCCATAATCTTAATGTTCCTGAGGGTTTGACGCGGCGATTTTGGCAGAACGGCCGCGAGGCCCGTGAAAATAATCTTGCACCCAGGGGTCGTTACACGTTTCCACGACCGGCAAGGTATCGGCAACCAATACCTTTTTCTGCGACAGCACGGCGACTCGATCACAAATGGTATACAAGGTATCAAGGTCGTGGGTCACCAGAAAGACAGTCAAATCCAGTGCATCACGCAAGGTGACAATTAAAGCGTCAAAGGCTCCGGCCGCGATAGGGTCCAGACCTGCTGTGGGTTCGTCTAGAAAAAGAATGTCAGGGTCAAGTGCAAGCGCCCGTGCCAGAGCCGCACGTTTGATCATGCCGCCGGATAATGACGCTGGATATTGATGGGCGGCTTTCGCGGGCAAACCTGCCAGCCCCAGTTTGATGCGGGCAACATGTTCGGCCTGAGGGCGCGTCAGCCCGGCATGCTCGATGAGCGGCAGGGCGATGTTTTCGAGTACGGTCAGTGAAGTGAACAAGGCACCGCGTTGAAACAACACACCGAAACGTCGCCGTGTATGGTGTTCGCTGCCCGCCGCTTCATACACCTGCAGATCACCCATTTGTACTGTGCCTGCAGCAGGTCGCTGCAAACCGATAATGGTTCGTAACAATACCGATTTGCCTGAACCTGAACCACCGACAACCCCCAGAATTTCCCCGGGATAGACATCGAGATCCAGCCCTTGATGCACCACATGGTCACCAAACTGATTGCGAACATTGCGAACCTGGATGAGGGCGGGGCGCTGTTGAACCGTCATTACCAGCCCATTTCCATGAAAAACATCGCGGCAATGGCATCAACCAGAATCACCACAAAAATGGATTGGACCACGGCGGATGTTGTATGTTCACCCAGGGACTGCGCGCTTCCCTTGACTTTGAAGCCTTGAAGGCAACCAATGATGGCAATCAGGAAGGCAAAAACCGGGGCCTTACCCATACCAATGTAGAAGTGACGGATCTGGATATCACGCTGAAAAATCGCCATGAACATTGTGGGGGAGATATCCAGTGACACTGCGCACACCATCATGCCACCCAGAATGCCTGCTGCCATGCCAATAAATGTTAATAAGGGCAGGGCGATCAGAAGGGCAAAAACCCTGGGTAACACCAGCAGCACAATCGGGTCGAGCCCGGTCATGCGCAAGGCGTCGAGCTCTTCGTTGTTTTTCATGGACCCCAGTTGCGCGGTAAACGCACTGGCGGTTCGACCGGCCATCAGAATGGCCGTCAGCAAGACGGCAAATTCGCGCAGAAACGAAAAAGTGACCAGATTGATGGTGTAAATCGAGGCGCCGAAACCTGCCAGAATAGTGGCGCCCAGAAACGCCACAACGGCGCCTACCATGAAGGTCAGCAACACAATGATAGGCACGGCATTAAAACCGGTTTGTTCGAGTTGTGCAACGACGGCAGTGACTCGCCAGGTCGAGGGTTTGAACACCGTACGAACAATGCATTCAAGGGTGATACCGATAAAGGCCAGCAAATCTCGGGTTTTGTGAACTGCCTCTTCGAGTGCACGGCCCATTCGCCCGAGAATCTCGTAGACAACCCCCGATTTTGGGCGTATGTCGTGCTCGTCGGGTAGGGCACTGGCTGTCTTCATGACGGCCACCATCAAGGCGCGGCGTTCGTTGGACAGACCCACGATCTCTCCGGACATCCACCCGTCAAGTTGAGTACCCAGCCAGTCATAAAGGACCTGAGCGCCGGCAGTGTCAATTTTTTGAACAGCAGAAAAATCAAGGCGGTTGGCCATGTTCGCGCCTGATTTTTTTTCGGCATCGACAAGCTGCCACAAGACCTTGAGGTTCTCAAGCGTCCATTCGCCAGACAGCAAAAGAACCAGAGAGTCGCCGTTTTTTTCGTAACGCCAGAAAGGGGATGCCGTTGAATGAATCAATTTTCTACACAAAAAAACCCGTCTTTTATGTCAGACACCGTCGACAGAGTGGTTGCTTATTGCAGTCAATTCGTGATGAATCGCTACTTTATCATGCTTTTCGACGGGCATATTAGCAAACAGGGAGATTCGGCTGGAAATTTGTCGATACACTTTGTCAAAGACAGCATGCTTGTGTTCGTCGGTTCCGGTAGCCGCGCAAGGATCTTCAAAGCCCCAATGCGCTGTCATGGGGTGGCCAGGCCAAATCGGGCAAGTTTCTCCGGCAGCGTCGTCACACAAGGTGATGATGAAATCCATTTCTGGTGCGTTTGGACCGGCGAACTCGTCCCAGCTTTTGCTGCGCAGTGCCGTTACGTCATAGCCAAGGTGTTTGAGTTTCTGAAGGGTAAACGGGTGCACTTCATTTGCTGGCATGCTGGCAGCGCTGTATGCCTTGAAGCGACCATGTCCCATGGTGTTGAGCAAGACCTCCGCCATAATGCTGCGTGCGGCGTTGTAATTGCAGATGAACAGTGTGTTGTAAACCTTGTTTGACATGCAGGATCCTTTGGAGGATTAAACGTAAAAGTTAAATAAAGGCGAAACAGTGTAAACGTGTAATTAAGAGGTTTTGATGTCAAAAGTTATCACTTATCACAATCCAAAGTGCGGCACCTCAAGAAACATACTGACGCTTATTCGTCACGCCGGTGCTGGATGATCAAGGCCGGCTGATCGGCTGATTGGGGCTTTAAGAGTGCCTTGCTATGTCATGATCAACATGAAAAGTGCCATCCCTAAAATACGCATAATGTATATTATGTAAAGTCACGTCAAAACCTGCAAATGCAGGTTGGTCAATTGATGTGCTACTGAACTCCTGTGGATGAACGCTTTGAACGATACAAGGCTTCATCAGCACTTTGCAGCAACTCGGGAATGTCATGCCCGTCTTGCGGAAAATGAGCCGCACCAATACTGGCCCCAATAGAAATAGCGTGTCCGTCAATGATGAAGGGATCGGCAAGGACACGATTAATTTTGTTGACCACAATTTCAGCGCCATTTTCTTCGGTGACTTCAGGCAACAAGATAACGAACTCGTCACCGCCGATACGTGCCACAGTGTCTGATGCACGCACACAAAGGCATAAACGCTCTGCGACCTGACGCAATAACTCGTCACCCACAGCATGACCAAAGGTGTCATTTACCGCCTTGAAACGGTTCAAATCGACAAACAGCAGTGCAACCGTAATGAAGTGACGCTCTGCATGCAGCAACGCCCTGTTGCCCCGCTCTACCAGCAATGAACGGTTCGCAACCCCGGTCAGTTCGTCGTGCCAGGCCATTTGTTGCAGCCGGGTTTCGTATTCTTTTTGCCGGGAAATATCAGAGAATACAGCCACATAATGCGTGACTTTGTTGTGTATCGGGTGACGGATGGCGCTGAGCGTCAGCATGGTCGGGATGACTTCGCCATCGACGCGACGACCCCAGGCTTCGCCTTTCCAGGTACCCTCGGTATCAACAGCCGCAACAGCCTGTCGGAAAAAATGTTTATCGTGCCGACCACTGGGTTTGAGGAGAAGCCCGAAAAACCATTGACCTAAAGACTGATGTTCAGTGAACCCTGTAATTTGGGTGAAGGCCGGGTTGATGGAAATGATATTGCCCTTCTGATTCATCAAGACCAACGCGTCACCCGCATGCTCAAGGGCTGCCGCGGCAAGACGCAAGCGCTCTTCAAGTTGTTTTTGCGGCGTGACGTTAGTCCATTGGCCCAACAAACAGGTTTTATCCAGAAATTCGATAATTTCCAGATTCATGAGCAAATGGGCTTCTTTGCCATTCAACACGGTGGTCAATTCAAAGTCACGAACCCTGCCCTGCTCTTTAACCCGTGCAATCAGCGAATCTCGAGACAACCCGGGCGGATACAAATTCAGCTGAGCGGTCGTCTGCCCAACCACCTGGTCACGGGGTTTGCCGATAAGCCGTAACATTTCATCGTTGGCGTCAAGGCACACGCCCGAATCAAATTCAGTGATCATGCCGGGGACCGGGCTGTTGCGAAACGCAACTTCCCAACGGTGCTCAGACTGCAAGGCACGTTCTGTCGCCAGCTTCTGGTCTGTGATGTCTTGAATGGTGCCGGTAATGCGGTTTGGTTTTCCGTTCATGTCGAATCGCCCTTGGGCCTGCACAAGAATATGTCTGTCATGACCATGGGCGTTTCTCACCCTATGCTCGATGTTGACAACAGGATACTCGGGGTATTGGGTGCCGGCAATCATGGCTTGCAACAATGGATGATCTTCCGGTGGCACCACAGCATACAGGTCATGAAGATCGCGCAGCTTTTGCCCTTCTGATAAACCCAGTACTTCGCGAGTGGCCTCGTTACCGTGCAACTGCAGCGTCAACAGATTCATTTCCCAGTAGGCCATGCGAGCCAGACGGTGTGCCTCTGACAGCCTCGCGCTGTTGTCATGCAATTGCTGTTCAAGCTGGCGGGCTTTGATAAACATGGCCAGATGGGTGCTCAGCGCATTAAACAAACCGGGTGAATCGGGCAAATAGTGCCGCTGCATACCGCTGAAAAGCTCGAGGACGCCATACAACTGACCTTCTGCAACCAGTGGCAAGGCCAGTGCCGAATTCAAGCCGGTTGTCAGTGCCGAATGATTCAGTTCGTAGGGTGTTTCAGGTTGAATGCTGGGTACGAAAACAAGATGACGCTCTCGTGCTGCCCATGCGGCCAAAGCATTTGGAATGCTTTTGTGTTGATGGGTAAGACAATTTTGAATAAAGGCGTGTGCATCCAGTTCTGGAACATGCCAGCTTTCATGCAACTTCAGACCGGCTGGCGATGCCAGCCATATCAGGCCGAGATCCCACCCGTCAAATTCAGCAATCTTGCCAAGGATTGTTTGCAAGCCTGTACGCATGCTGGCCGCCCCGGCCAAGGATTGAGTGACCTCGTAGAGTAATTGCAGACGCCGCAGGGACGGTGGCTCGGATGACGGCAAGGCTGAAGCGTCGAGATGATGAATCTCTAGTTGGTCGGGCTGGGCGATAACCATTCAAATTTCCAGTTACGCAGGATTGATGCTAAATATGTAACGCAGAGAAAGGTTTTAACATAGGCGAATTGCCCCTGCATGCGCATAGCGAGTCCATTGGGGTAAACCATAGCCATCGGCCATTTATCGTAGCTCATGGTGTTAAAGCGCTCTCAAACTTACACTTGGCATAAAGTGCTCCTGAAAGGATCATTATGCCCACGCGTCCAGAAGCTCGTACCGGTAGATTTCCAGAATTATCCTGGCAGAGCGCCCCAAGCTTACTCCAGAGGCTGCCGTCACAACATCAGGCCAATAATTTCGTTCAGGTCAGCCGCCGCCTCAGACCACGTCAAGCGCTATTTCGCGCAGGTCAGGCATTTTCCACCATTTATATTGTTCGTTCGGGTTACCTGAAAATCGTGCGCCAGACAGAACGGGTTGAGCGCATCATGACTTGCCTTTTTACACCACCTTGCTGCGTGCCATGAGCCTGAATCAGCACAACCATGA
>CAYTSJ010000091.1:0-7315 GCA_964440385.1 uncultured Pusillimonas sp.
AGTGAAGCCTGGGCAAACATTATGAAGCTTGCTGTAGTGGGCTGTGCCTGAAACCGCACCAAGCTATTCAATAAATGGACGCGCATAATGCAAAAAAGACCCTTTAAGGGTCTTTTAATTAACATGAGTATGGTGGGTGCTACAGGGGTCGAACCTGTGACCTACGCCTTGTAAGGGCGCCGCTCTACCAACTGAGCTAAGCACCCCTTGTACAAGCTGAAGTTTTAAAAATTTAAAACTTAGCGTTGGGGCCACTTCACTTCATGTCTAACGCGAAAAGAATTATAGCCAACTATTTTTGGTTTTGCAAATCAATGACAGTTGGCCATGAAATAAAGTCGCGCAATTAGTTAACTGCGTCTTTAAGCGCTTTGCCAGGACGAAACTTGGGCACTTTGGCTTTCTTGATTTTGATTTCTTCGCCAGTGCGTGGGTTACGACCCGTACGAGCGGCACGTTCGGTGACCGCGAAGGTACCAAAACCAACCAATGTGACTGTACCGCCTTTTTTCTTGAGTGTCGTTTTAACCGCACCGATAAAGGCCTCGAGTGCGCGAGCGGCGTCGGCTTTGGAAAGATCAGCCTTGGTGGAAATGTGCTCGATAAGCTCTGTTTTATTCATTAAGGAGTACCCCTGAAAATTATTATTGTCAGGCGTTCATGAAACTACCTGACACCCCGTCTAAAAAATAACGCCTGGGCGTTATTTACTGCTTGCAGCGCAAGCCAGCCACCGTAACATAAGGCTTAGCGATGAAGTTCATCGACAAGCCCTTTAAATACAAGCCTGAACAGAAGCTGAAAGCGGCGAACCCGCAAAAAGACTGGGCTCACAACCCTGCTTGTGGCTCGTAATATAAAACCTGATCAGGTCAAATACAAGACCCGTTTAACCCTTAATGACATAAATTTTTGTAATGATCACAAAGATTCAAACGGCCAGGGCTTGTTCAAAATCATTAACAAGATCCACGGTGTCTTCGATACCCACAGAAATGCGCAACAAATTGTCGGCGATACCCATAAGCGCACGACGCTCTGGGCCCATTTCGTAGTAAATGGTGTGAGCCACAGGCAACACCAGGGTCCGGGTATCCCCCAAATGGGTTGCCAGGACCAGTACCTTGAGACGATTCAAAAAATCAAATACATCAATATCAGATGCCAGTTCAACCCCCAACAAGGCCCCGAACTTGCCACCAAACACATCGTTCGCACGTTGATGCTGCGCATGGGAAGGCAAGCCTGGATAACGGACCCGGGTGACTCGGGGGTGTTGCTCAAGATAGTTGGCCAGAGCCATTGCGTTGCTGCAGGCTTTGTCCAGACGCAACGAAAGGGTTTCGGCCCCCACTGCAATACGATGCGCCGCATCGGACGACAGCGTACCGCCCATATCACGCAGACCTTTTTTCTTGATCTGTGTAATGCCCCAGGACGTTGGATTCCCTTTGCGATAAGGTTCGGCAATATTGGGGTAATTTGACCAGTCAAACAGCCCTGTATCGGTCACGGCACCGCCCAGCGCATGGCCATGGCCACCAATGTACTTCGACATGGAATTGACCACCAAAGACGCGCCCACGGTTTTACCTGGACACAACCACGCGGTAGACAGCGTGCTGTCGAGCACATAGACCAGGCCTTCTTCGCGGCACCATTGACCAATCCCTTTAAGATCGGCAATCTGGGTGCCCGGGTTAGCAATCGTTTCGGTAAACACCATCAGGGTATTCGGACGCCGGGCCGCCTTGACCTGATCAAGGTCTGTGGCGTCAACCAGAGTCACCTCAACACCCAGGTCTGACAATGTCCCCAGCAGGCTATTGGTGTTACCAAAAATGTACTGACTGGTGATCAGGTGATCACCCTTTTTTAGCAAGGTAAAAAACGTCGCTGCCAGCGCTGCCATACCGGTAGCAAAAGACACCGTACTGACACCGCCTTCCATTTGAGTCAGCTTGGTTTCCAGTGCTGCAGTCGTGGGCGTGCCCTGTCGTGCGTAGGTGTACCCGGACTTGCCCTGAAACACGGCGGCCAGTTCGCGGGCATCAGAATAGGCATACTCGGACGATGGATGCAGCGGCTTGTGCACGCCGCCGTGTTCGACGCCACCGCGCCGGTCTGAATGCAAAATGGTGGTAGTAAAAGCGTTGTTAGACATGAATCAATGGGGTGAAAACGTTAAACGCTGCGCTGACGCACCGTTTCATAAAGACAAACTGCACTGGCGACGCTGACATTCAGGCTCTCGACAGACCCCGCCATGGGAATGGTCACCAGTTCGTCGCAGGTTTCGCGAGTCAGGCGGCGCATACCCTCCCCTTCGGCGCCCATCACCCAGGCCATGGGGCGACGCGCATCGATGGTGTACAAATTGCCTGGGGCCTGGTCATCGGTACCCACGACCCAGACATTACGGTCTTTTAACTGGCGTAATGTTCGGGCCAGATTAGTCACCATCAGGTAGGGCACAGTATCGGCTGCGCCGCAGGCGACCCGCTGCACGGTGGTATTCAAGCCAACCGCACGATCTTTGGGGGCAATAACCGCATGCACCCCGGCCGCATCGGCGGTTCGCAGGCAAGCCCCCAGATTATGCGGGTCGGTCACACCATCAAGAACCAGAAAGAAAGGCACCTTGCCAGCCGCTTCAAGATCATCCAGCAACTCGTCGATGTCAACCGCCAACGAGTGCTCTTCGGCCAAAGCCACAACACCTTGGTGGCGCGTGCCTTTGGACAAACCCTCAAGACGTTCGGCGGGAACAGGCACCACTTTGACATTGGCCGCCTGGGCCTGCTGAATGAAGGTCTGCATGCGCTTGTCGCGACGAGACGCCTCGATGTAGATTTCTTTGATGGACGACGGCGCGTGGCGCAGACGCGCCACCACCGCATGAAAGCCCGCCAGAACCTGAAGGGATGACATAAGTTTCCTTGAATAGAGGTGTCAGAACAGTTTAGCGACGCCCGCGGGTCGTTTTCTTGGCCGGTGCCGTTTTACGGGCACTGCGTCTGGAAGCCTCACGCCGCTGCCGGGCCGTTGTGCCCTTCAGCGCAGCAGGCTTGGTCGAGGCCGCTTTCTTGGGGCGACGTAGCGGCTCGGTACGCGGCTCAGCTGCTTTTTGCAAGGCTTTAAACGTCGTGCCTTGAACCAGTCGAAACTCGATCCGTCGGGCTTCGAGATCAACGCGGGCCACCTGCACCTGAACGGCGTCGGTCAGGCGGTAACGGATTCCCGTACGCTCGCCCCGCAGTTCGTGGAACATTTCGTTGTACTGGAAGTAATCGGAACCCAGTTCGGAAACATGCACCAACCCTTCGACGAACAAGGTATCGAGGGTAATGAACACACCGAACGTGGCTACCCCGGTAATACGGCCGCTGAAAACTTCGCCAACATGTTCTTTGACAAACCAGCATTTTAGCCATGCTTCGACATCACGGGAGGCTTCATCGGCACGACGTTCACGCGCAGACAGCAATAAGCCCAGTTTTTCCCAGATACCACGCTCGCGATCTTTTTTCGGTAACGACACGGCGGCCGCAATATCGTCAAGCTGAGGAATGTAGCGCTTGCTGTCCATGATGGATTTGATGACGCGATGCGTCAGCAAATCGGGGTAGCGACGGATGGGCGACGTAAAGTGCGCATAGGCATCGTAGGCCAGCCCGAAGTGCCCGGACTCTTCGGGGCTATAGATAGCCTGCTGCATCGAGCGCAAACACATGGTTTGAATGACTTCGTAGTCGGGGCGACCTTTGGCCGCCACCAACAATTTGGCGTAATCGGTGGTTGAAGGGTCGTCACCGCCTTCAATCGACAAGCCGATATTGCGCAAATAATCGCGCAAGGCCTGCAATTTTTCGGGGGTGGGCCCTTCGTGTACCCGATACAAGCCGATGCGCTTGTTGCGCTTGATGTAGTCGGCAGCACAGGTATTGGCGGCCAACATACACTCTTCGATCAGTTTGTGGGCATCGTTTCGTTCGTAGGCGACGATCTTTTCAATGCGGCCCATGGGGTTACAGATGATTTTGGTTTCAACCGTATCAAAATCAATCGCTCCCCGCTTGACGCGCGATGCCGACAACAGATGGTAAAGCTCGTAAAGGTCTTTGACATGCGGATAGACCGCACTCATGGCCTTGGCCGCCGGGCCTTCAGGCTGCTGTAGTGCAGACCAGACGTCGGTATACGTGGTACGCGCATGCGAATGGATGACGGCGTTATAGAACTGGTAAGCGGTTACCGTGCCCGCTTTCGCCCCCGAAGCCGGAATAACCATGTCGCACACCAGCACCAGGCGATCAACCTGCGGGTTCAGCGAACAGATACCATTCGACAAGGCCTCGGGCAGCATGGGGATAACGCGTCGCGGAAAATAAACACTGGTGCCGCGCTCGAGGGCGTCTTCGTCAAGGGGGTCATGTGGGCGCACGTAGTGGCTAACGTCGGCAATGGCCACCAACAATCGCCAACCCGGTTTGCTTCTTGCTTCGGTGCCCAGGTTGACGGCTTCGCAATAAACGGCATCGTCAAAGTCACGCGCATCTTCACCGTCAATGGTGATGAACGGGATATCCCGCAAATCGACACGCCCTTTCAATTCGGTTCGCTTGACGGTATCGGAAATAGACGCCGCCTGGTCTAGCGCCGCCTGTGAAAACTCGTGCGGCACATCGAATTTGCGAACCGCAATCTCGATTTCCATACCCGGGTCATCAATTTCGCCCAGTACCTCAACCACACGACCGACCGGCTGGCTGTGCCGTGTGGGTTGTTGCATGATCTCGATGGTCACCACCTGACCGGATTCAGCCCCACCGATATCGCCCGGGGGAATCAGGACATCGTGTTTGATGCGCTGGTCTTCGGGCACGACAATACTGACACCGCGCTCGTACAGGAACCGACCCACCAATTTGTTGGTACGGCGTTCGACCACTTCAACAATGGCCGCCTGCGGACGACCCCGGTAGTCGCCGTCGAGCTTGGCTAATACCCGGTCACCATGAAGCACTTTAAGCATTTCACGGGGGGGCAAGAATAAATCGGGCCCGCCATCTTCGCGCAACAAAAAGCCGAAACCATCGCGATGGCCCAGCACTTTGCCTGCGATGAAGTCCATGTTGTCGTTGACCAGCAATTTGCCTTGTTTGTTGTACAGCACTTGCCCGTCGCGCTCCATGGCGCGTACGCGGCGGTCGAACCCGACTGACACGGGCACCTGCACGCCCATACCGCGCGCAAGGTCTTCTAGCCCCACAGGTTTACCCAGTTCACGCAGGAACTGCAACATTTCTTCCCGCGACGGCACATGCGGATCAAAGTCGGGGGGTAAATCAGACCCGTTGGCTGGCGACCCCGAGACGTTTTGTGTTTCGGGCCCGTCAATTTTTTTTCTTCTGCTCAAAGGACAAATTTCCTTTTTTAAAATTTCTGATATATAATTCTGTTCTCGGTTGGTTAAGACATTTTCTTGACATTACCAACACTTGCAGCTTGCTAGATTAACAGGTCTTGAAGTGCAGTGGTCAAGATACTTACAGTGTCATTCAATCGTAATGCCCAGGTGGCGGAATTGGTAGACGCGCATGGTTCAGGTCCATGTGCCGCAAGGTGTGGAGGTTCGAGTCCTCTCCTGGGCACCACCGCTGTACACAGAGAACCCAGCTAAGTCGATGATTTAGCTGGGTTTTTTGCGCTCTGAGGACGACTCTCTGGGATGCCCTGGGTACCAGTGCCGAAATGTGGGCTACCATGCAAGCGCAATACAACCTTTGGCAGGCAGAACAAAAGCCTCGGCCGAAAGTGCTACCTTTCAGTGAGCCTGCGACAGCGTGAAGCCCAAGGAACTGCTGTAACGGCCAAGGCAACCGACCTAAGCCCAGGTAGCGACCACGGTGATACGAATTCCCACCTTCAGCGCGCCCTTGATGGCCGCGAAGATCGCCGAAATGTTATACATCGTGGAGTTTCCTGAAACAGAAAGCATGCAATGCCGACTTGTGAAGCTGACTTGAAACCACATTGGCAGGGTTGTGATACTTCAAACATATCAAAGACTAGCGGAGCTGTGGGTACAGTGTTGGCCTATACTTTCTAACACTTCCAGCCCTAGAGGGTCGCTGGCAGCAATGCAGCGAGCAGCCCAATCGAATAGTCTGCCCCATGCTTGATTCAAATCCGCACATACTGGTTTCAGGAATTTTTCTGGGTGCCCTGGGGTTAATGGCGCTCATCAACCTGGCCGCCTGGTGGATAACCCGACGTGATGTTTTCGGGCTTTTCGCCTTGTTTGTCGTCTGCAGTGCTCTGCACTGGGCCAATTTCGATGGCTTGTTTGCCCCGGTGCTTCATGCGCCTGCTCCAGAGTTATTTGCTTCAATAGGGTATTTTCTGCTGGGGGCCCAAAATGTAACAGGTTCATTATGTCAGATCAGGTTGCTTCAATTGCAAGGCAACTTTCCCGGCATTCTGCGCTATTACCAGATACTTGGCGTTTTGCCGGGTCTTCTGGTCATGCTGTCTGCTTGGACAGCCTACGTTGAGACACTGTCAGCCCTCATGTTTTTTGGCTTGTTGCTGGCCCCACTGATCAGTTTTCCAGCCTATTTGCGTTTGTGGAATACGGGTAAATTGTCGGGTCGCATGATCGCCTGCGTATTGCCCTTGCACTTCTTTATTATGTGGCCTGCCATTCTGGGTGGGCTGGGCTGGATGGAGTTGCATCCTTATGCGTTATTCGCGGTACGGGGTGCGGCTTTACCCGTCATCATCGTCTTGCATGTCAGTATTGCATTACAAACCCGCGAGGCCGAACAGGCTAATCATGCTGCACAAATCCGCGCTACCGAAGCCCAGTTGAACTCGGAACGCGAAAAACGGGCCCGTCAGGAACGGGAGCGCTTCCTTGCCCTTATTGCTCATGAGGTGCGTAATCCGGTGGCCGTCATCGAGGCTGCTGCGCATAGCTTGCGTTTGCTCGACCAGCACCATGCCGCTCCAGAACTGCGCAATCGTCGTTACGACAGCATCCGACGGGCGATTGACCGGATGCGTTCCTTGATGGAATTAACTGAAACGCAAGAGCGTCTGTTGGGTGATACGGCCCATTTCAGGCCAGTTGATGTGTCTGTGATCAGCCAGTCTTTACTCACCACACTTGAGCCTGATGTTATGGAACGTGTATTGATGAATGCCCCTTCCAATCTTCCCTGCCCGCACGGTGACCCCAGTTTGCTCTATTTCGCAGGATTGAACCTGATCGAAAATGCAACCAGATATGCCAAGGCAGGAACTCCCATTT
>CAYTSJ010000092.1:0-5049 GCA_964440385.1 uncultured Pusillimonas sp.
CCCGGCGTGTTTGTCGCCGGGGAGATGCTCGACTGGGAAGCGCCAACCGGTGGCTACTTGTTGACGGCCTGCCTGGCGCTGGGGGTTGGGGTGGGCCGGGGGGCAGGGAAGTGGCTGGCCTCAAGGTAGCCACCCTTCACGCGGCCCTGTCATTTGACCCATGACGAAGGCCAGGTTAGCCGCCGCAACCAATGAGGCATTCCAGGCATCGGTATAGGCTTGCCTGGCCGTTAACAGTTGGGATGCTGTCTCGGTGGCCAAGGTCACGGTGCCCATCCCTGCTTTGTAGGCGGTTACGGCAGCGTTATGAGCGGTTTCTGCCGTAGCCACCAGTTCTTGGGCGGCTTGTGCACTTTGTAACGTGGTCTGCAATAACGATTCTGCCGCGACGATTTCCCGAACGGCGTTTTTCTGTTGCGTCTCCAGAGACGTTTGAGCGTTCTCGGCGCGCATGCGAGCTTCATGTACGCGGGCGCTGCGCAGTCCACCATCGAAAAGAGGCAGGCTCACCCCAACCAGTACACCGCGCGATGTGGCCGATTGACTTAAGCCGGGTAAACCGACGACGTCGAAGGTCACTTTGTTGTGGGCTGCGATGGCACCCAGCCACACTTTAGGCAAGAAATCAGCTTCAGCAGCGGTAATACCCGCCCGGGCGGCCTTCACTGCAGAATAGCCTGCGACGAGATCAGGTCGGCGGGTCAGTGCTTGCTGGATCACTTCTGTAGTCAATGGGTCAAGCCTGGCTGGCAGGTCTCGCGGCGCAGGCCCGGCAATGGTGATCTTTGTGAGAGGTGACAGGCCCAGCGCACTCAACAGCGCTAACCAGGTGTTGCGTTCCAACCCCTGACTTTCGACGGTTTTTAGTTTCGCTTGTGCGACCGCCTGTCGGGCTATGGCCAGTTCGACTTCGGTGGCCATGCCAGCTTTTCTTTTCGCGTTTACAGCTTTTTCGACCTGCTCTTGATTGGCCAGCGCCTCTTTTGCCAATTGCACGCGCATGCGGGCAGTGTTGTATTGGTAGTACTGGTCTGTGACGTCACGGATGATTTTCTGGTGGGACGCGTTAAACAGTACATTTTGTGCGACCGATAGTTCTGCGGCGGCGTCACGCAGGGCTTCGCGTTGCCCGAAGTCAAACAGCAGCCAGCCCAGAGCCAGGGCAGGTACGACCCCGCTCAGTTCGGTATCGATGGCCGACGCGCCTGCAAGGTTATGCGGCAAGGGGTGACGTGTGCGCTGGTAGCCGCCAACGACGTTGGCGGACAACATCGGCAGGAAGGTGGCTTCTACCATACCCACCGCCAAAGCAGCCTGCCGGGCACGGTTCCAGGCCTGGCGGGTTTCCGGGTGTTCTCGTTGTGCGATATCGATCAGCTCGGGGAGCGATAAGGGTTTGTTTGGGTCGATATCTTTGCCGGGGGTGATCTGACCCAGTGCCGGTACGGCCGGCACTGAAAATCCTTTTGAGCGCTCACCGATCCCGCCAACAACCTGAGGGCGTTCAGCCGCAGGCTGCCAGGGCGTGTTGGGCGATGCCGGTGCCCGGTCAAGCGCCATGTCGGCACATGCCGTCAGTGAGGCTGCAAGAATGAGTGTTCCCAGACTTTTCAGGACACTGAATCGGCAACCAGAGCTTCCGGTGTGCGTCCCTGATGTGTTGGGGGAGTGAGTTGCAGTCATGGTGTTTCAGCAGCGTAGTGTTGTTTGGCAGGTGCTGGAGTCGTCATCGTCTTTGCAGGCTGGCCAGGCTGCCATGCCGGGTCGAGGGCGGCAGCGATGCAGAGTCTCTCTGTATCGTGCAGTGTCTTTCGCAGTCGCTCTTGTTCATCGGGATTTATATTGTTATGCCCGGGCTCAAAGACTTGTAACTGCAGTTGCTCTTTTGCCTCGCCCAGTTGGGCAAGAAGCTCTGCCGCCTGTGAGGGGGCAAGTGTCTGACCCGGCAGGGCATTGATACGCAGTGCCTGAAGCTGGACATTGACGTCATTGAGCGCCGTTTGAGCGGCGCTTATGCTTTTGACAGGCCAGATACGGGTGAAAATGACATACAGCAACGCATTGCCCAGCAAAATTCCAATGACGCGATCCATGGCGACCGAAAGCTCGACATCAGGGCCAAAGCCTTGCAGCACGGTCATCAGGAAGGCCAGCCCGATTTGCACCCCGGCATAGGCGATGCGTTCTGACCCGCTTGAAACCCATCCGGCAAGCATGGTGCCGGCAAAGACCAGAATCATCAGTTCACCAATCGATGTCATCAGGGGCATCAGCAGCAAAATTGAGGCAACCCCCATGGCGGCCCCGATCAGGCAGCCGATAATTCGCAGGGTCAGCTTATGCAGTGTTTCGCCCGTTGTGCCCAAGGCGGCCACATAACAGGTCACCATGGCGGTATGAATGTCTTGCCATTGCAGCGTGGTGTAAATGATGTACGCCAGACTCGCAGCCAGCGTGGTTTTTAGTGCAAAACGGTAATGTAGGGGGTTGGTCAGGGCATCGGGTTTGAAAAAACCGCTGGGCGGGTTTTTGGGTCCCGGGGGGACGGGAGTATCAATCTGACTACGTAGCCCGGCGATGGTTTGTGCCAGTGTATTGGTCGTGTTGCCGTCGTGCACATGGCCACTGGCTGAACCGGGGCCCGCATGACTGGCGATGACCAGCAACATGTGCAGGATCCGTTCATGTCGGGTACGCAGTTGCAGAACTTCTTTCGAGGGCAGCAAATGAAATACCGATATGAATTTAAGGTAACTGTTGACGGGCGCATTACCCTGACGCAGCGTTGTCACCGTGGCATCGGCACTGAGGGTGCCTTCTGCAACGCCAGTGACGATTTCCAGTCGGCGTGCGAGCTCGGCACGCAGCAGGCGCGGTACTGACTGGCCAAAGACCGCATTGCACAGAACCAGCAGCGCCATGGGTATCAATGTCATCAGCCAAGCGTAAAGTATGCCACGCGTTGCCACTTCCCCGAAGGGAACGCTACCCAGCAAGGTCATGATAAAGGCGATAACCAATGCAATGATGCCGCCAACAGGCCCCAGTTTCGACGCTGAGCCAATGTATAGAAAAAGAAAAGAGCTGGCTGCCAGAATAATAAGTCGAAGAGCGGGGTAATTGATCGAAAGCTGCGTCAGCCAGAACAACAGCATCACGATGACTGACACCAGAATACAGATGGCGATAGCCATCAAGGTGCTTTCGCCTGGATCGGGTTTCATGACGAACAGGACAAGGTAGCATCCGATAGCGACCAATGGAATTTGCCAGGTCATGAAAGCCATCGCGGTCAGCGCGCATATGACCGCTAAACGCCAGGAGGTGGCCAGTCGTCCGGGAAACGGCAGCAGTTCATGGCGTATCTCTTGCCATAAAGGTCGGCTCATCGGGTGGGAGCCTTCAGCAGGGTGTGGTGGTACGTATGACCACGGAAGCCGAGGCGCCGGCCCGCATCAGGTCATCGGGCGGGTTTTCAAGCTGCAGCTTTACCGGGAAACGCTGGGCAACCCGAACCCAATTCAGTGATTTTTGTACGTACGGCAGCGAGCGGGGCAGAGCGATAAGCTCTTCGCTGGCCACCCCCCAGCCAATTGACACCACCTTGCCTTTGATACTGCGGGTGGGTTCGGACAAGGCAAACGCTTCGCCGCATTGGCCGACACGTAAACTGGCCAGATCCGTTTCACGGAACAGTGCGGTGGCATACCAATGATCGGTGTTGATCAGGGTGAAGGGGCTTTGATCCGGGGCCAGGTGCTCTCCAGCTGAAATTTTCAGCCCAACGACCAGGCCGTTATGAGGGGCCTTGACCTGGGTATCAGCGAGCGCTTTTTCTGCCAGTGCCAGGCTGGCTTGTGCGGCTTGAACGGTCGCCTGAGCCGCTTCCAGTTCACCGATCAATGCTTTGGCTGCACCCGACTGGGCTTCGGCCTGCTTGAGGCTGATTTGCGCGTCGCGGAATGCGGTGCGGGCCATATCCAGATCCTGGCGCGTGGCGTAGCCTTTGCTGGCCAGGGGTTCAAGTCGTTGCAGGGTGCTGCGTGTCAGCTCCAGATTGGCCTGTGCCCGTTTGATCTGTTCGTTGGCGATATCGGCGTTGGCGGTCTCAGCGCGAATCTGGCGTTCACGGGTGGCCAGCGCTGCATTGGCAACAGCCAGTTCTGCGCGGACCTGAGCAATCCGAAGTTCGTACACGGTGGGGTCTAACCGGTACAGCAGATCACCCTTGGCGACCCTGTCACCATCGCGAACGGCAAGCTGGATGACTTTACCGGGTACCGGGGTACTGATGTGCACTACTTCGGCTTCCAGGGTGGCGTCTGCAGATAACAAATTCTGATCAAGGTAGTGCCACCAGGCCAGACCCGTCAGCAGTGCGGCGGTAATGATACCGCCTGCCAGCCATCGTGCCAGGCGACGATGCGCAGTTAAAGAGTCGGTTGACATAAGTTCTATCGAGGTGAAAACGCGTAAGTGAAAGCCAGGGTCAGCAGCAGGCACAGGCCCGAGTAGACCAGTAGTCTGGCCGGCAAGGCGTCATCCACCCCGCTGCGAATCAGGACCGCACGAATAACGACAGTAATGGGAATGCTGATGGCAACGCCAACCAGCCAGGCCGGGAAGTAGCTGCCAAGAATCAGAAATGAGGGTGCACGGCCCTGGCCACAACCGGTCAACATGAGCAGGCCGAGCAGGCTGGTTATTGCACGACCGAAGCCTTTGCGTTTATGTGGCTTGGACATCACAGCGTGTCTTTATAAATGCGCCCGTCTTTCATGATGAGTTTCAGGTTGGTTTCAGGGTTGCTCAGGAAGTCAAGGCTTTGGGTAGGGTCCCCGTCAGCAATCAGGATGTCGGCAAAGGCGCCAGGCTCAATCACGCCGAGTTTGCCTTTGTAGGGGCTACGGTTGCCTGCCAGACCTAGCAGCTCACCGTTACTGGCGGTGGCAATTTTCAGCAGTGTCATCGGGTCGTAGAAACGCGTCAGTTTGGCGAGTTGGCGGCCTTGTGTCGACAGGTTTTGCGGGGTAAACAGGATATCGGTGC
>CAYTSJ010000092.1:5059-7254 GCA_964440385.1 uncultured Pusillimonas sp.
GTGCCCCAGGCCGTCTTGATGTTCATGTCAATTGCCATCTGGTAGGCGCGAATCGTGCCCTCGGCGACTTCCTGTTGTTTGGCTTTGCCCGCAGTGTCGGCCTTGATGTTGGCATCCTCATCAGCAAGAAAAGGTTGCAGGCTCCACCAGACGCCTTCATTGGCCATGAGGCGTGCCGCATCTTTGTCGGCCAGTTGGCCGTGTTCGATGGATTTGACGCCGGCGCGAATGGCCCTTTGAATTCCGCGTGAGGTGTAGACGTGCACCATGACATAGGTGCCCCAGTCTTCGGCAGCACCAACGGCGGCCCGCAATTCGGCCTCAGAGTATTGTGTGGTGTCGAGCGGGTCGTAGTGCGAAGTCACACCACCGCCCGCCATCAGTTTGATCTGGCTGGCACCCAGCATGAGTTGTTCGCGAACGCGGCGCAGCACATTGTCAGCACCGTCCGCAATCATGGAGGCCCCCATGCGTTCGCCGTAACTGAGCGGGTCGCTGTCGTTGCGCGGGATTTCACTGCGCATGCGGAAGTCGCCATGACCGGACGTCTGGGAAATCATGGCGCCCGAGGGGAAGATTCGAGGGCCGACCACGATGCCTTCGTCAATAGCGCGCTTGAGCGCAAAACTTGGGCCGCCGGCATCGCGTACGCTGGTGAAACCCCTCAACAGGGTGTTTTCAGCTTCGCGTGCCGCCACCAGATAAATATAGCCCAGGTCTGATGCCATGGCCGCCATTTCTGTCAAGCCACAAAACATCGTGTGCCAGTGCGCATCAATCAGTCCGGGCATGGCAAGACGACCGCCGCAGTCGATGATTCGGGCATTTTCGACTTTTTCGCCGACACCGGGCAGAGCGGAAACTCGCTGACCATCGATCAGGACATTGACGCCAGAGCGTACGGTATTGCTGATGCCGTCGAAGAGACGCAGGTTGGTCAGCAGAATCGGGCGATCAGGGGGGGCAGGTTGTTGCGCTATCGCTTGACTGGTCTGGAAGCCGATGAAAGGCAGCACAGCGGCAGCAGCGCCACCCAGAAACATGCGGCGAGTCATGGCCGCAGTAACCCGGTCATGCAGTGCCAAGGCGGCCTCGCCACCACAGGTGCAGGGCTGCGGCAAGCGCCTGGCAAGGTAGGTTCCGTGGTGACCTGTGGCTTCTGACAATGTCAATGGGGAATGAAACCGTGCCGGTTGTGAAAACAAAGGTGCAGTCGCACAACGCATAGTGAAAGCTCCCCGTATGCGACAGCGAACAGCCTGCGGCAACGATGATTATTTGTTACAAAAAGTATGTTTTTAGATAAATTAAATCTGACGGTAGTTTAGGGTATTTTCAGGCATTTTTAGACAGATCCAGGTTTTTAGAACTGTGATTCACCACTGAACTGTGCTTTTGAAGGCCGGGTTGACATCTGTCAAGGCAGCAGCCCTTGCAAGTCGACTATAGTGACCCCCTAACATGGTTTGGCTGCAATTCAGTCGACGTTTTCTGGTGGTTCTCTTTCATGTCTGGCCTGGCCTCTACGGTGCAAAATACTGTTGTTTTCGATTTGCCCCGGTCTATTGATCGGGTCGCATTGTTGCAGGCATTGTGTGCGTTGGTCTGGGTTCCACAGGCCGCTGTCCTGGCGTTCGCAATTTCACAACTGCAGCAAGGCAGCGCCCTTGCGTCGGCCTGGATGCCTGCCTTGGCTGTCGTACTACTGGGCATCTTGCGCGCTGTTCTTGAATCTTGGGCCACTACCCGATTGCATGACAGTGCACGTGCCTGTCTGGGACAGTGGCGGCTAGACGCTTTGCGTGTTGTATCAGCCCAGTCTCCCCTTGACCGTGGGCGTATCCCGGCGGGGGCAGCAGCCAGCATTATCAGCGATCAGGCCGAGGCCATCATGCCGTGGTTAACACGGTATCGCATGGTGTCTTTCCGGGCGCGCCTGCTCCCGTTGCTTATTTTGCTGCCTGTGCTTTGGTATTCCTGGGCGGCTGCCCTGGTGCTGGTTGTTGCCGCGCCATTAATCCCGATTTTCATGGCGATTGTAGGCTGGCGTGCCAAAGCTGCCAGCGAGGCGCAGTGGTTGCAGTTGGGGGCCATGAATGCATTCTTGCTTGACCGCTTACGAGGCTTGCCGACACTGCGGGCTTTTGATGCCATCACCCCTACCGCGCTGCGTTTACGTGCAACGGCTGAAGAGC
>CAYTSJ010000093.1:0-7229 GCA_964440385.1 uncultured Pusillimonas sp.
CCACTGCCAGTAGGTGCCCCAGGCATCGGCCGCCCACAGTGCACCCAGAATGGTCGCCACCGTGAAGAATGCAAAGCCAATGGCAATGGCCCGGTACATGATGTCGTCAAGGATTTCCAGCGATGGCAGCTTTTGCGCAATTGGGCCGCGGAACGCCAGAATGACGCCAACCAGCACCGCACCCAGACCAAAGTACAGCATCCAGGTGGGGGACAGTTGGCGAGAGCCAAACATCAGGGGCTCTGAGGCCAGAATGGCCCCCAGCAAGAACAACGGAATCAGCTTTTTACGCGAGCGCGTTTCACCATTTTCTTTGACCAGATAAGCGAAACCAACCATCGCTGCCAGCGAGAAGGTACCGTAGCCAATAAAGTTGGCCGGGACGTGGATCTTCATCCACCAGCTTTTCAGGGCCGGCACCAGCGGCTGGATGGCAAACGCATCGCGCGTGAAGGTGTACCACAGCAGGAAGATGACGGACGAGGTGACAACCAGCAACACAAAGCCGCCCAAGGCCCGGGTAGCGTAGCGACGTTCGTAGTACAGGTAGAACAAGGCCGTAATCAGGGCAAACAGGACGAACACTTCGTAAAGGTTGCTGACCGGGATATGACCGATGTCGGGGCCCAGCAAGTGCCCTTCACGCCAGCGCACCAGCATACCGGTAGTGCCCGCATAGACCGCGCCCCAGGTCAATGCTGTGCCCAACCAGCTGGCAGTCTGGCTGAAAAAGCCCGCCCAGTACGACACCGTTGCCAGCACAAACAGTGCGCACATCCAGAGAATGGCGGATTGCGATGAATACAGATACTTCAGAAAAAAGACGGTTTCAGCGCGGGTGATGTCACCCTGGTCAATGGGACCGCCTGCGGCATACAGCCAGATGGCGAACAAGGCGCTGAGGCCAGACGCAATGAACAGTGTGCGCAGGGGGCGCCATAACCAGGCCATCCAGGCAACGCCAGGCACCGCCAGGGCCAGAATAACCTTCTCGTAGATATCCATGCTGTCGGGGAACCGGAACAGCGCCCAAGCGGTGGCCGCTGCCAGCACAAGGAAAAACAAGATATCAGATCCATCGGGTTTGCCCCGCACACCGCGACGATCGCCGCTGGCGCTCATGGCAGCCTGCCAGCTGGAAGTGGAAACTGTGGTTTCAGACATGAAGAACCTCGTTACGAAGACAGCGTGTTGAGTGCCGCCTGAAATTCCCCGAATTCGCGGTCGAAATCGAGATTACGGCGTTGCGACGTCATGGCGGCCAGCCAGTGGCTACCGTTACCATTGGGTTGCACCCACACCCAGATACGGCGATCGCGAACATAAAACATTGAAAACACACCAATGACCAGGAACAGACAGCCCAGATATACCGTACTTTGGCCGGGGCTGCGAGCCACCTGGAAAACACTGGCCTCGACATGATCGAAACTGGTCATGGAGAGCAACAAGGGTGCCGGGTAATCGGGCAGTGAACTCAGGGCCAACAACGCCTGTTGCAACCAGTCGGCTTCTTTGGCGCCGCGCTCACCTTCGTAATTGACCGGGGCAAGACCGCGTTGTTGCAGATCAACATTGCGCAGGTGGGTGAGTGACAATTGAATCATGGGTACGGCAAACCCCATGAAGCGCTCGCGCTCTTCGGGGGGGACCCGTTCGACAACGGCATTGAAGCCGCCTCGCGAGAACGCTTCAAGCGCAGCCGCAGCGGCCGTTTCCAACAGGGCTTGCTGTTCTGCAGTGCCGCCGTTCTCAGATGCAAAAATCTTGGCCGCCTTCGTGCGCAGCGCCGGGTTGTTCAGTGCCGCACGCAGGTTCATAAAGCCACCCAGCCCGCCGGCCGTATCGGCCGGTATGCGGATATAACGGAAGCTTTCCGCGGGCCCGCGTCGTGCGCCAACAAGGTACACCGGCCCGGTATCAAGCACCATGGGCATCATGTAGTTGCTGTATTCGTAAGACTGGCCATCGGCACCGGTTAAGCGGTACTGAACACTGGGGCCCACGTTACGCAACCCTTCTTTACGACCTGCAGTGGCACTGCCCGTGACTGAAGCGACATGGTCGAGCAGCGCTTTTGGCTGGGGGTCAGGGTTGTTTTCAAGGTTCTCGACGTTGATGATACGCAAGGCCGACACTTCGAGGCGTAATGGCACCGGTTGTGTGCTGGCGTTCAAAGTAATGTCGGTGGGTTCTTTGACCGTGGCGCTGACATCAAAGGGGGTGCGCGCGTCGCCATTTAGTGGCCAGGCCTGCAATTTGACGGTACTGCCGCCATCGTCAAAACTGGACTGGTAAACCGTGACCCCTTTGTAGCGCAGCGGTTCGTTGACCTCGATGACGCGTTCGAAGCGTTGGTTGGTTTCGGGGTCATGGACTTCAACGTAGCTTTTGAAGCTGCTGGGCATGCCCGTGGAATAGTACTCGACGTCAAACTTGGACAGCTTGATCGAAAATGGCAAGGGCTGAACCAGCACACCCTCACCTTGCGACACAATGGCGTGGCCGCTTTGGCCGCCTTCGGGCACCAGCATGTTGGCCCGGAAGCTGGGGTTGCTGACTGACAGACGCCCGGATTCGGGCACATTGGCGATCAGCATGTTCTGTGTGATAGGCTGTTTACCCCCCAACCAGACCTGAAGCCTGACCGGTAGTTCGCTGTCGAGGATGCCCCCGATACAGATCACTACAATAGCGGCATGGGCGAAAATGTAGCCCAGTTTGTTCGAGCTGCCTTTTTTGGCGGCCAGCAGGCGGCCGTCGCCGTCTTCACGGATCTTGACGTTGTAGCCCTGTCGTTGCAACAGCTGCAGGATTTTCTGTGTACCGGCTTCAACGCTGGCAGCACTGTCGGTTTCAACCTTGTGATGGAACGCACGCAAGCTGCTGCCCCGCACATGCTCGCGAAACGAGCGCATATCCTTGACCATCTTCGGGGTGTTGCGCAGCAGGCACAGGGTGGTAGACACCACCAGAAAGGCCATGATCAGCAGGAACCACCAGCTGTTGTACACATGCCAGATGGCAAAGACATCGAAAACGGCATACCAGAACGGGCCGAACTGGTCGATGTAGGTATTGGCAACCTGGTTTTGCGCCAGTACGGTACCAATGATGCTGGCGACGCAAATGAACACCAGCAGGCTGACGGCAAAGCGCATCGAGCCCAGCAATTCGAACAGATCGGCACCGCGTTGGCGCCAGGAAGAAGCTTGATTCACGAGATGCAATTCATAAAAAAAGGGGGTGCCGGTATGAGCCCCCCCCTTTGTGACCGGCAGATGCAGGATTAGTTCTGCATGAACCGGGTCAGTTAGCGCAGACCTGCCGCGTAATCGGCAACAGCAGCGATGTCGGAATCGGACATGCGGTCGGCGATATCGTGCATCATGGGGCTGTTGGCGCGGTCGTTGCTACGGAACAGTTTAAGCTGTTCGGCGATGTAGCCGGGGTACTGACCCGCCAGACGCGGGAACTGACCGGGGATACCCGCGCCGGCAGGGCCGTGGCAGGCCGCACAGGCAGGCACACCGCGCTCGACCAGGCCGCCGCGCCAGATATGCTGGCCGCGTTTCATGGTGGCTTCTTTCGTGGCTGTAGCCGCCTTTTCAGTGTCGAGCTTTTGCAGCGACAGGTAATACGACACGTTCTTGATATCGTCGTCGGTAAGCGGGCCGGCAATGGCGGTCATGACCGAGTTGGCGCCACCGGCACTGCGACGCGTGGGTGCTGCGCCGTCTTTACTTTTGAAGCTGTTCAGTTGCTTGGCCAGGTATTCGTGGGGCATGCCGGCCAGGTTGGGGTTGACAGGCAGTGTGCTGTTGCCGGCGGCGCCGTGGCAAGAAGCACAGGCCAGAATGCCACGCGCTGCATCACCGTTAGCGTAAAGCTGTTCGCCCTTGGTGGCATCGGGTTTAGAGACGATAACGTCAGCGGCATAGCTGACGCCAAGAAGGGAAGAGCCCAGCAATAAACCACTGGCCACAAGCATTTTGGAAAGCGTACGCTTCATGAAGACCTCGATGGATCGCGATTTAGAAAAATAGCCGCAACAGTTTCAAACCTGCAATTATACAATAGCGTATCAATTAAACCGTTCCAGGTATATTACATTGTCTATATTGCATCGTGCGGCGTTTACGACGTCAGCAGCCCGTCTCGACCAACTTCCGCCCCCTGGCGCACCTGAAGTCTGTTTTGTCGGACGCTCTAACTGTGGCAAGTCGTCAGCCATCAACGTGCTCACGAATCAGCGTCGGCTGGCGTTTTCCAGTAAAACACCGGGTCGCACCCGCCTCATCAACATGTTTGGTATTCCCGACCCGATGGCCGAGGGTGAATCGCTGGGTTATCTGGTCGACTTGCCCGGTTATGGTTACGCGGCGATTGGTCGCGAAGCGCGCGAAGAATGGGCCGACGTACTGGGCGCTTACCTGCACGAGCGCGACTCGCTGGCCGGTGTCGTGTTGCTGCTCGATATTCGCCGGGGCCTGACCGAACTCGATCGCCGCCTGGCGCGCTGGATCGCGCCCACCGGTCGTCCTGTGCTGGTGCTGCTGACCAAAGCCGACAAATTCCCGTATGGCCAACGCATCAAAGCGGTACATGCCATTAAAAAAGAACTTGCCGATATCGGTACGCTCAAGGCGATCCCGTTTTCTGCCACCCATCGTATCGGGCTTGAAGACGCGGCCGCTTCCATTGAAAACTGGATCTCTCCTCAGGTGGTGCCATGACCTCTTTTATTATGAATGCCGATTTCCCCTCGGCCCGTCCCCGTCGTAATCGCCGTGATGAATTTTCACGCCGTCTGGTGCGTGAAAACGTCCTGACCACCAACGACCTGATTTACCCTGTTTTTGTCATGGAAGGCCAAGGGGTGCGCCAGCCGGTGCCGTCCATGCCAGGGGTGGTGCGCTATTCGCCCGACACCCTGCTCGAGGCGGCCCGCGAATGTGTGATTCTGGGGATACCTGTGCTGGCCATTTTCCCGGTCATCGACAGCGCCCTTAAAACCCCCGATGGCATCGAGGCCACCAACCCCGATGGCCTGGTGCCCCGCGTGGTTGCGCAGCTCAAGCGCGAGTTCCCCGAATTGGGGGTGCTGACTGACGTGGCCCTGGACCCTTACACCAGCCATGGTCAAGACGGTGTTATTGACGACTCAGGGTATGTGCTGAACGAACCCACCGTTGACATGCTGGTGCGCCAGGCGCTGGTGCAGGCCCAGGCCGGTGTCGACATTGTGGCCCCCAGCGACATGATGGACGGCCGTATTGGCGCGGTACGGTCGGCGCTGGAAGCCAACCGGTTCATTGATACCCGCATCATGGCCTATTCGGCCAAATACGCCAGTGCTTTTTATGGCCCCTTCCGCGATGCCGTGGGCTCGGCGGCCAACTTGGGCAAATCCAATAAAGCCACCTACCAGATGGACCCCGCCAATCGCGATGAAGCCCTGCGTGAAGTGGCGGCCGATATTCGTGAAGGCGCCGACATGGTGATGGTCAAGCCGGGCATGCCTTACCTGGATGTGCTGCGCGACGTCAAACAGGCGTTCGGCATGCCAACCTATGCTTACCAGGTCAGTGGTGAATACGCCATGATCAAGGCCGCTGCGGCCAACGGCTGGCTGGATCACGACAAGGTCATGATGGAGTCCCTGCTGGCGTTCAAGCGCGCCGGGGGTGACGGCATCCTGACCTACTTTGCGATTGAAGCGGCCCGCCTGTTGCGCGAGCCGCAGTAAGCTTCGGCGCTGCGGCCGCTCAAACCAGCGCCCCGGAACCAACCTCAGTCATGAAACGATGGGTCCGGGAAGCACCCGTTAAAACGGCGGATCCTCGTCGTCGGCCGTAGTGGCGACGACCTTGGTGGTTTTTTTCGCTGTCGTCTTCTTCGCTGCCGTTTTGGTAGCCGCTTTCTTCGCGGCGGTTTTCGTTGCCGTTTTCTTGGCGGCGGTTTTCTTCACGGCGGTGCCAGCGCCGATGTCTTCGGCCTCAACGCTGGCGGCCGCCTTGGCCGGTGCTTTTTTTGCCGCGGTTTTCTTGGCGCCAGGCTTTTCAGGGCGGGCCTCAAACTCGAAACCAATCTTGCCATTGGCCTGTTTGGTCAGGAAAGCCTTGAACTTGCGGTTGGTGCGACTGGACACAAAACCGTCAAGCAGGTCAGTCTTGCCGTCTGACAACAGCTTGGTGATTTGGGCCGGGCTGATTTCCTGCTGCAAAATCACCTTGCCCGAGCGGAAGTCGCACGACTTTTCAGGGCCCACGGATTTTGAGCACACATAGTTCATACCATGCTCGTACACGGGGCTGCCGCATTTCGGGCAGCTCCCCAGATCGTGCTGGCCTGAAAAATCAACCGGTTCTTCGCTATCGGCATCGCTTTGGCCGAAATCGAATTCCAGTTTGTAGTCGTTGGTAATGTTCAGCAAGGCGGCAAAGGGGCGCCCCATTTTGCTGATGAAACCCGACAAGGGCCCCAGCGTACGTTCTTTCAGCAAGGCTTCAACCTCTGGCACCTCGAAGGTGCGCCCGCCCGGGTGCTTGCCAATCGAAAAGTCACAGGCGGTACAGGCGTAACGACGGTAGTTTTCTTTCACCACACCGCCGCACTTCGGGCAGGGTGTGCTGAGTGTGGCGTAATCCCCTGGTACCGTGTCGCGTTCGTATTCTTTGGCGCGCTTCACAATGATCTGGGTCATTTGTGCAATCTCGCGCATGAATTCTTCACGACCCAATTGGCGCTGTTCAATTTGCTTCAGACGCTGTTCCCATTCCCCCGTCAATTCAGGTGAGGTCAGTTCACTGACGCCCAGGCCAGACAGCAGGGTGATCAGTTGTCGTGCCTTGGCGCTGGGGACCAGGTCGCGCCCTTCACGGCGCAGGTAACCTTCGTTCAGCAAGCCTTCAATAATGGCGGCGCGCGTGGCCGGTGTGCCCAGGCCCCGTTCAGACATGGCTTCACGCAGACCTTCGTCGTCAACCAGTTTGCCAGCCCCTTCCATGGCCGACAGCAACGTGGCTTCGGTGAAGCGGGCTGGCGGTTTGGTCACCAGGTCGCGCGCTTCGATGTCGTCGGTTTTGACAGTTTCGTTCTGGGCGACAGCAACCAGGTTGGTGTCGGCATCTTGTACTTCACGCCCGTAAATCGCCATCCAGCCGGGCGCCACCAGCACCTTGCCTTCAGTCTTGAAGTGGTGCCCGGAAACCTCGGTAATGCGCGTG
>CAYTSJ010000094.1:0-7131 GCA_964440385.1 uncultured Pusillimonas sp.
ATCAGGCCGTAGTGTGCAATAACGTACCCACCGAACCGGATGTTGCCAGCTTGGGCGCTACAGGCGCCACAATGTCCTGGACCAACCTGGACTGCGACTCGAGGGATTTTCGCAACAGCATCATTTGCTGGTCTTGCTGAGCCGTTGCGCCTTCAAGGGCGATAGCAGTATTAACGATGGCTTCTACAGAGATATCCATGACAAAATCCTTTTTGTTAGGCTCGCTAATATTTTAGGTAATTCCACATCGTACGTAAAGGCTCACAAAACAAACCCGCACTGAACCGCACCGTGTCACACTTTATCACTACCGGGTGCTACAAAACGCTTTTATGATCAAGGGTCAACAACCACTGTAAGGAATTTTCATGAACCGTCTCCCGGATGCAGATTTTGACAGCCTGCTACCCGCGTTAAAGCTAAACAGGCGCGGTTTCATTGCAACAGCCCTGGCAACGGGCTTTGCAGTTGCCGCCGGGCCAGTGATGGCCAACACTGCCATCACCACAGATACCGAAGGCCTGACAGCCGGGGAGGTCAACATTCCTGTGGCCGGAGGAGAAATCGTGGCGTACCGGGCCATGCCAGCCAACGCCCGCAATGCACCCGTCATTCTGGTGGTTCAGGAAATCTTTGGTGTTCATGAATACATCAAAGATGTCTGCAGACGACTGGCAAAAGCAGGCTATATGGCCATTGCACCCGAGCTGTATTCCCGACAAGGCAACCCGGCGAATTACACCGAAATTCCAAAACTCTTTGCTGAAATCGTCAGTAAGGTACCCGATGCCCAGGTTTTTTCAGACCTTGATGCCGCAGTCGCGTGGGCCGGAAAAAACGGGGGTAACACCAGCGCACTCGGCATTACAGGCTTCTGCTGGGGTGGACGTATCACCTGGCTTTACAGCGCCCACAATCCGGCAATCAAAGCGGCAGTCGCCTGGTATGGTCGCCTGACAGGCGAGAAATCAGCACTTACGCCCGAACACCCGGTTGATATCGCAGCCAAACTGAACGGACCTGTGTTAGGTTTGTATGGCGAAAAAGATAGCGGCATCCCCCTGAATACCGTGGAGGCCATGAAAACCGCGCTCGCCGGCGGCAGCACAGCGGCAAAAGCGTCGAAGTTCACCGTTTACCCTGACGCGCCTCATGCGTTTCATGCCGACTACCGCCCCAGCTACCGCGAAGACGCGGCCAAAGACGGATGGAAGCAAACGCTGGACTGGTTTGAGCACTATCTGAAATAAATGCCTTGAAAAATGGCCGTTGGCTTGTGCAGGCAACGGCCTTTAGCACCCTAAACCTCCAAGACAGGTATCACCTCAAGCCATAACCGGAATGCCAAAGCCAATAACGTCAACAACAGTACCGGCAGCGTTAGAACCACCCCCACCCTGAAGTAATAGCCCCAGGTAATGATCATGCCGCGGCGCGACAGCACATGCAGCCAAAGCAAGGTAGCCAGGCTGCCGATAGGCGTCATTTTAGGCCCCAGATCACTGCCCACCACATTGGCGAACACCATGGCTTCCCGCACCAGCCCTTGTGCAGCGCTAGCCTCAACAGACAGCGCGCCGATCAAGACAGCTGGCAAATTATTCATGAATGCAGAGAGCACAGCGCTGAGCAACCCGGTGCCCAGGGTGGCAATCCATAACCCCTGAGCGGCGAACTCATCGAGCAAAAACGTTACCCACTGCGTTAAACCCGCATTACGCAACCCATACACCACAAGATACATGCCCATCGAAAACACCACGATGTGCCAAGGTGCAGTACGCAAGATCTGGCGTGTTTTGATTGCGGGGCTACGCGCTGCAACGAATAGCAGTAGCAAAGCGCCAAACGCAGCCACAACACTGACCGGCACCCCCATGGGCTCAAGCCCGAAAAACCCGGCCAGCAATAGCACAAGCACCCCCCAGCCAGCCCGGAAAACAGCCAGATCACGAATGACCGAAGACGGTGGGCGTAAATGCTCAAGCGCGTAGGA
Source organism: uncultured Pusillimonas sp. (assembly GCA_964440385.1). GTDB lineage: Bacteria > Pseudomonadota > Gammaproteobacteria > Burkholderiales > Burkholderiaceae_B > Neopusillimonas. The sequence goes on from CAYTSJ010000094.1 coordinate 1,997, forward strand.
CACCGGAATATCCCGGCGGAAAAAGAGCATCAGCACCACTAATGAGGCAGCGACGGCCACCAGATTAACCGGCACCATAACCGAGGCATAGCGTACAAAACCAATATCGAAATAATCGGCTGATACGATGTTGACCAGATTGGACACGATCAGTGGCAAGCTGGCGGCATCTGCAATGAACCCCGCCGCCATAACATAAGCAAGCGTTGCCGCCGGTGAAAAACCCAGGGCCATCAGCATGGCCATCACGATGGGCGTCAGTATCAAGGCCGCACCGTCATTATTAAAGACGGCCGTGACCCCGGCGCCAAGCAACACCATCAAGACGAACAAATAACGGCCACGACCACGCCCCCAGCGACCCATATACAAGGCGGCCCATTCGAAAAAACCGGCCGCATCCAGCAGCAGGCTGATGATGACAACGGCAATGAAACTGCCGGTGGCATTCCAGACGATGGACCACACCACCCCGATATCATCAACACTGACACTACCGGCCAGTAAAGCGACCAGCGCCCCGGCACTGGCGCTGTAACCAATGCCCAAGCCCCGAGGCTGCCATATCACCAGCACCAGAGTCACCAGAAATACAACGGCTGCCAGCCACATGATCAGGAGGGGTAATGCTGTTGCAGCCAGGCAATCACGGCCTGCTGGTCTCCGCGGAAGACAATACGATCATGTTTGCGTTCTTGTTGGGAAGCGTACATCGGGTCGTAGTAATCGTTCAGCAAAGACCGGATCCACTCACGATGCAGACCGATCTCGTTGCAACGTCCATGCTCATCCAGCGCCGCATCAAGCCGTGCAGCAATGTGCGCGTAACGTGCATGCCCCAACCGCTTGACGATATTTTTCAGACTACCGCGCAAACGCTCGGCAAAACGCGCAAACCCGTCTTTTTGACCATAAACGTCAATAAACTCGGCGGCCAGACTGACTACATAATCGCGCAAGATTCGTTCAACGCGGGCCTCAAAACTGTCTTCGAGCCATACCACCGGGAATGTCTGCATGGCATAGTGCAGTGGCAAAGGCAAGGCACAACTACCAATCAGGCGGCTTTCATCTTCAAGTACAAACGCTGTTTGCCCACGTTCCTGGCGCCGCAACAGATCGATAATCAAGCGGTTTTCAAAATCAATTTGCGCCGGCTGAGCTTGGACCCTTTTACCAAAACTTGAACCCCGATGATTGGCCAGAGCTTCAAGATCAACGGCATTGGCCAGGGCAGACAATACGTCGGTCTTGCCCGAACCCGTTAACCCGCCCACCACCACAAAACGGCCGCTGACCAGCTGCTGCTCAAGTGCCTGCAGTAACCAGGTCCGCATGGCTTTGTAGCCACCGATAATGCGAGGGTATTCAATCCCGGCTTCAGTTTTCAGCCATTCCTGGGTAATACGGGAACGCAAACCGCCCCGAAAACAATACAGATAACCCTCAGGATAAGCGCGAGCAAAATCAGCCCACAAGGCAATGCGCCGGGCCTTGATGTCTCCGGATACCAGTTGATGGCCCAGTGCAATCGCTGCATCTTGCCCCTTTTGCTTGTAACAGGTGCCGACCTTCTGCCTTTCGATATCGTTCATGAGGGGCAGATTAACTGCCCCCGGAAATGCACCGCGGGTAAACTCGACCGGAGCCCGGACGTCCATCAGCGGGGCCCCGCTGATAAACAAGGTTTTGAAATCTTCAGTATTGGTGCGCATGAACAGAACAGGTAGTCAGGTACGACAGATCAGACCAGGACAACGCCATGGCTGCCTCGTGCAACCATACGACCCAAAGGTTCAAGCGCCAGGCCCAATGACGCTGCCTCGGCAAGAAACGCCTCGTTGCCTTCAGGGCTGACCGCCACCAGTAACCCCCCACTGGTCTGAGGATCACAAAGCAAATGCTTTTGAGCGGCTGTTAGCGCCGCAACGCCATGACCGTAACTGTCAAAGTTACGCAAGGTCCCGCCAGGAATACACCCATTCGACAGATAGTAGTCAATACCGTCGATACGCGGCACGGCATCTGCGCGAATCTCTGCCGTCAGCCCGCTACCATCCGCCATTTCCAGCAAATGGCCCAACAAGCCAAAACCTGTGACGTCCGTCATGGCTTTAACCCCGTCAAGCCGGCCAAAATGCAGGCCTGGCACATTCAGGGTGCACATCAGGTCACGTGCCAGACCCACATCGGCCTCACGCAACTTGCCCTGTTTTTCTGCAGTGGTCAAAATGCCGATACCCAAAGGTTTGGTCAGATACAACAGGCAGCCTTCAGTGGCCGTGTCATTACGCTTCAATTGACGACGATTCACCAACCCGGTGACCGCCAAACCAAAAATAGGTTCTGGGGCATCAATCGAATGCCCGCCAGCCAATGGTATGCCTGCGGCGTCGCACACGGCCCGGCCGCCCCGAACCACCTCACGCGCCACCTCGGGCGGCAAGACATTGACCGGCCAGCCCAAAATGGCAATCGCCATCAGGGGCTTGCCACCCATGGCATAAATATCGCTGATCGCGTTGGTTGCCGCCACACGTCCAAAATCGAAGGGATCATCAACGATGGGCATGAAAAAGTCGGTCGTTGAAACCACGCCCTGCTCATCGTCAATGCCATACACCGCGGCATCATCACGCGACGCATTCCCAACCCATAACTGCGGATCAAGATTTTGCGCTCCGCTACCCGCCAGAATGACATCAAGCACTTTAGGGGAAATTTTGCAGCCACAGCCGGCACCATGACTGTATTGGGTAAGACGAATGGGTTGGGACATGGATAATCTCTAAAACTACGAATTCAAGGTTTTGGCAAGATCAACAAAAAACGCCAGGCTTTGCGGGTTCGCCATGGCATCGGGGTGCGCCACTTTTTCGGCAGGCGAACCCAGCAACAACCTGCGCACGGGTACTTCCATTTTTTTGCCCGTCAAGGTGCGGGGGATGTCAGTGACCTGGTAGATCTTGTTGGGCACATGGCGTGGCGAGGCCTTGGTGCGAATTTCGTCGGCAATGCGTTTAGAAACGTCGTCTGTCAGCATCTGACCATCACGCAGCACCACAAATAAGGGCATGAATGACTCACGTCCCAAAAATTCAAGGTCAACCACCAGACTGTCACGTACCTCGGGCAAGGCTTCGACCACGCGATAGATTTCGGCAGTCCCCATACGTATACCGAAGCGGTTGATGGTTGAGTCGGATCGACCGTAAATCACACTAGTGCCGCGCGGTGTAAAACGGATCCAATCCCCATGACGCCATTTACCCGGGAAGGTATCAAAATAACTATCGAGGTAGCGTTGATTGCCTGGGTCATTCCAGAAATACACCGGCATTGACGGCATGGGCTGTGTAATCACCAGCTCACCGACCTCGTCAATCACGGGCTCACCCTGGTCGTTAAACGCATAGGCCGCAACACCCAGCTCGCGACACTGGATTTCACCCGAGTACACCGGCAATGTTGGCGCGCAGGCCACAAAACCAGAGGCAATATCCGTTCCACCACTAATCGACGCCAACCACAGGTCGGATTTGACGTTGGCATAAGCCCATTCGAAAGCGTCGGTGGGCAACGGTGAGCCTGTCGCATTGATCGAACGTAAAGACTCAAATTTAGCAAACGCATTGGGCTGCAATTTTTCTTTCATGCAGTTGATCAGGTAAGCCGCACCGCAACCAAACAGCGTGACGCCATACTCGTCAATGAAACGCCACAAGTTGGCGGATTCTGGCCAGGCGGGGTTACCGTCATACAAAATCACCGTGGCGCCCATCAACAAGCCACCCACCTGAAGATTCCAGACAATCCACCCTGTCCCCCCCAGGAACAGCAAACGGTCACCTTCGCGCAAATCGTGTTGCAAGGCCATGGTTTTCTGGTGAGTCAGGACAATGCCGCCGTGGCTATGAACAATCGCCTTGGGCAAACCGGTTGTACCCGATGAGTAAACGATCCAGAGCGGGTGAGCGAACGGCACACGCTCGAAACGCAGAGGCTCGGACTGGGCAATCATGTCGGCCCAGGATAAACGGCCAGGCCAGGTTGCCCCTGTATCAGACGATGCGGTTGGGCCGGGCACATGCACCACATGCTTGACGGTTGGTAACGCTTCAAGCAGCTCGGACACCATCTGGGTGCGATCGTGGGTTTTGCCGTTATAACTGTAGCTGTCAATGACGAAAATCAGTTTGGGTTCTATCTGCTGGAAACGATCGGTCACGACTCGAACACCCATGTCGGGCGCACAGCTGGACCAGATCGCACCGATGCTGGCACACGCCAGAAAAGCCATAACGGTTTCTGGCCGGTTGGGCATATAGGAAACGACACGATCCCCTTTGCCGACCCCCAAGCGTCGCAAACTGGCGGCCAGGGCACCCACATCGCGCTGCAACTGCGCCCTGCTGATGTCTTGAACCCCGCGCTCTTCACTGCGGGCAATCAGGGCCGGGCGCTGGTCAGTGGCATTGCGAAACACGTGTTCCGCGTAATTCAGGGCAGTGTCAGGAAACCACTGGGCACCAGGCATGCTGCGATCGGCCAGAACAGGATCAGGATGGCCATCGGCCTGAACATCAAAGTACTTCCAGATTGCGCCCCAAAAATCATCGACATGATCAACAGACCATTGCCAGAGCGAGGCGTAATCACCCTTGGCAACGCCATACTGTTGTTCAAGCCATGTCTGGAAGTGATCCAGGCGCGACGCACTGATTTGCGCCTCTGAGGGCTGCCAAAGTAAACGAACTTGCTGTGACGATTCGGTCATCCCGACTCCTCCGGTATTTTTTAACGCCATCAGTCATCACATGCTGAGGCTTTTCTGAACTTGAAATAACGATATCCAATGCAACGAGGACCTCAAAGTGAGGCCCTCGTTTGAACGCGAAGTATGCCCTAACCGGCGCTACTGTGCCGCCACTCTCTGTGCAATATGCGCCAGCGCTTCCTCGACCTGATCAATGAGGATGAGACACAAATCACCCGGGTTCAACCGCGCAAGGGCACGGTCAATGGCCACAAACTCGCCCTGAATTTCTTCAACATGACGTGTCCGTGATGCACCCACCAGCCCTTCCTGAAGCAAAGCCAGGACCTCGCCGGGCTGTCGCCCGCGCTGACACATG
>CAYTSJ010000095.1:0-7130 GCA_964440385.1 uncultured Pusillimonas sp.
CGATGGGCATGCACCGGGTGAACAGACTGATAACACCCTGAAAGCCTTCGTCAAATCTCAACTGGCTCCCTTCAAGTATCCACGCACCATTCATTTCGTCGACGATTTGCCTAAAACAGCCACCGGCAAAATCCAGCGCTTCCGGCTGCGCCAGACCGAAGCACGGTAAATCAGACTCTCACTGACTGCCTCATGAACATTATCAACACCCTGCTCCCGATCTCCGTTTTGCAACGCGACTACGAGATCGAGTGCCAGCTGCTGGCCCCCGAGAAAACCGACCGGCCACTCATCGTCTTTCTACACGAAGGGTTAGGGTCGGTTGCCCTCTGGCGCGACTGGCCGCGGCAACTTTGTGAGCTCGCCAACTGCCGCGGCCTGATGTTTTCACGCTATGGCTATGGCAATAGCACGCCTCGACCCGTTGACGAGAAATGGCCTGTCAACTACATGCATACTCAAACACAGCATTTTTTGCCCGCCATCTTTGAAGGACTGGGTCTTCAGAACGAACACCCCATTTTTTATGGTCATAGTGACGGTGGCTCGATTGCCCTGCTGTATGCCGCCATGTTTCCCGAAAAAACAGCGGCGATTGCCGTTGCGGCACCACATATCTTTGTTGAAGACATGACGGTATCCAGTATCGAACAAGCACGTCAGGCCTACCTGACCACTGACTTGCCCAAGCGCTTTGCCTCATACCACCAGAACCCCGACCTGACGTTCTGGGCCTGGAACGACATCTGGCTGAACCCGGCCTTCAAGCAATGGAATATCGAAGGCTACCTTCCAAAAATCCAATGCCCGGTCCTGGCGATTCAGGGCGAAGATGATGAGTACGGGACCCTGGAACAAATCAGGGGTATCCAGCGCGTGGTTAAAGATACCGAGTTGTTAATTATTTCAAAGTGCCGCCATTCACCCCACAAAGACCAGCCGGCAATCCTGAATGAGGCCCTGTTGAAATTCATCGATAAGGTCAGTTCATCAACGACAACCTCAGCATAAAAACACTCATCAACCCTTTCGGGCACCTGTGCCTGTGGCAGTACCTTTTAACAACACCAAGGAGAAGACAAGATGAAAAAAGCACTCACCGGCACCGCTCTTGCGGTCGCAATGGCTTTTGGCGCAGGGTCTGCGACAGCGGCCGTCAAAGTCGGTTTCATGCTGCCTTACAGCGGCACCTATGCCCAACTGGGCGAAGCCATCGAGAATGGCTTCAAACTCTATGTTGAAGAACAGGGCGGCAAACTGGCCGGTCAGGAAGTCACCTATTTCCGCGTTGACGATGAGTCGAACCCTTCAAAAGGTCCCGATAATGCCAACCGCCTGATCAAACGTGACCAGGTTGACATTCTGGTGGGTACGGTCCACTCAGGGGTTGCCATGGCGTTGGCCAAAGCCGCCAATGAAGCCGACACCACACTGATTATTCCTAACGCAGGGGCAGTCGCTATCACTGGTCCATTGTGCAGCAAGAATGTGTTCCGTTCCTCGTTCTCGAACTGGCAACCTGGCTACGCCATGGGTGTTGCTGCCGCTGAAAAAGGCCACAAGAACGCCGTCACAATTTCCTGGAATTATGCCGCCGGCAAAGAGTCCACCGACGGCTTCAAAGAGGCCTTTGAAAAAGCCGGTGGCAAGGTCGTCAAACACCTGGCCCTGCCTTTCCCACAGGTTGAATTCCAACCCCTTCTGACTGAAATCGCTTCGATTAAACCCGATGTCGTTTACACCTTCTTTGCCGGTGGTGGTGCCGTCAAGTTTGTACAAGACTATGCGGCGGCCGGACTGCGTAAAGATATCGAACTGGTGGGGGCAGGCTTCCTGACCGACGGCACACTCAAGGCGCAAGGCGAAGCCGCACAAGGGTTAATGACGGCACTGCACTACGCCGATAACCTCAATACTGAACGCGACAACGCATTCCGTGAAAGCTACAAGAAGCACTTTCCAAAACTACCGCCTGATGTTTATGCAGTGCAGGGCTATGACGCCGCGCAGATGCTGGCGGCTGGCCTGAAAGCGGTGGGTGGGGATGTCACCAAGAAAGAGCAGTTGCGCGACGCTATTCGCAACGCCACCATTGATAGCCCACGCGGCAGTTTCACCTTGTCCAAATCAGGCAACCCTGTACAAGACATGTATCTGCGTGAAGTCAAAGGCGAAGACAACGTACTGGTCAAAGTGGCTGTGAAAGCACTGGCTGACCCCTCCGTAGGCTGCAGCATCAAGTAAACACTGCGCCAATACTAAAACAACAAAACAGGAGGCTTTGTGGACCCGGTCATTTTCTTGATTCAATGCCTGAACGCCATACAGTATGGGCTGCTGCTGTTTCTGGTTGCCAGCGGGTTAACGCTCATTTTCGGCATCATGGGCATCATCAATCTGGCACATGGCAGTTTTTACATGATCGGGGCCTACATGGCCTTCGCCCTGCAACCCCTCGTCGCCCAATATCTGGGGGGCGGGTTCATCACCACAGTGCTGGTCTGCGTCGCACTGGCTGCACTGCTGGGTTATTTTCTTGAATGGGCTTTTTACAGTTATCTGTATACCCGCGAACACCTGCAGCAAGTGCTGATGACCTATGGACTCATTCTGGTGTTTGAAGAATTACGCAGCATCATTATCGACAACGACGTTCATGGCGTCCCCGCCCCTGAATGGCTAAGTGGTGTGATTCAGCTCAGCGATGTCATGACCTACCCCACCTACCGCCTGTTTATTTCAGCGGTATGCGTGTTAGTTGCGCTACTGATGTACTGGTTGCTGTCGCGTACCCGCCTTGGCATGATGATTCGCGCCGGTGCCAGCAACCGCGAAATGATCAATTCGCTGGGCATCGACATCAACCGCCTGTTCCGGATTGTGTTCGCACTGGGCGTTGCGCTGGCCGCACTGGCAGGCACCATCGCCGCACCAGTGTCATCGGTGTACCCGGGCATGGGCAATGCCATCATCATTATCTGCTTCGTCGTGGTGGTGATCGGTGGCATCGGGTCTATCAAAGGGGCTTTTATCGCGGCCATGCTGATTGGCTTTGTCGACACCTTTGGCCAGATCCTGTTCCCTCAAGCCGCAGGCGTACTGGTCTACGTCATGATGGCGGCCATTCTATTGTTCAAGCCTGAAGGGCTTTTTAAACAAGGCTGACGACACATGCAATCTCTCATTCGCACGCTTCTGGTGCTGGCGCTGGTCGTGGTCACCGCCCTGATACCGCTGATCGCTACCGATTACTACACAGCCCTGATCATCAAGGTCATGATTTACGCGCTGTTCGCCCTTAGTCTGCAACTGCTGGTGGGCTGTACGGGTCTGGTCAGTATGGGGCACTGTGCATTTTTCGGTATTTCCGCTTATGCCGTCACCCTGCTGTCGCCCGAATATGCTGCGGGCAACATGCTGTGGCTGATTCCTGCCGCCCTGTGCTTTGCCATGCTGTACGCCGTGGTTACCGGTGCACTGGCCCTGCGCACCAAAGGCATCTATTTCATCATGGTAACCCTGGCGTTTGCCCAGATGGCTTACTACGTGTTCCACGACACAAAACTGGGCGGCGGCAGTGATGGCATTTACCTGTATGTCCGCCCCGAGCTGCGGTTGGGCGACTGGGTACTTCTGAACATCAGCAACAGCTATACCTTTTATCTGTTCACCCTGGGCTGCCTGTTGTTCACCTGGGGGTTCCTGACCCTGCTCATGCGCTCACGTTTCGGTGCCACCCTGACCGGCATTCGGGTTAATGAACAGCGCATGCGTGCCGCCGGGTTCTCAACCTTCAGCTACAAACTGACCGCCTATGTGGTCGCCGCCGGCTTCGGCGGTCTGGCCGGCGTTCTTTATGCGGCCAAAGATGGCTTCGTAAACCCCGAACTGCTTGGTTGGGAACAATCCGGACTGGTGCTGTTCATGGTCATCCTTGGCGGGGTGGGTCGATTGTGGGGTGCTGTTATCGGCGCCATCGGGCTGATCCTGCTGCAAGAGTTCTTCCAGTCAGAAGCTATCTTCGGGACCTTTGCCATCCATTGGCACCTGACTTTCGGCTTTGCCATCATCGCCCTGGTCGCGCTCATGCCCCAAGGCCTGATCGGTCTGCCAGATCAGTGGCGTGCCCGACGCTCACGGGCTGCTTCACCGGCAACTGCCCATTAAAGGTTCTGTCATGTCTCAAACACTTTTATCGGCTAAAAACATCACACGTCGTTTTGGCGGGCTCGTTGCCATCAACAATGTGTCCGTTGACCTGAACCAGGGGGCGGTGCACGCTGTCATCGGCACTAACGGTGCAGGAAAATCAACGCTGGTCAGCGTGCTTTCAGGGGAAATCCCCCCAAACGAGGGCCACATCACACTACTAGGCAAAGATATCACCCGCTGGTCACAACCCGACCGCGCACGTGAAGGCCTGGGTCGCAGTTATCAGCGCACCACAATTTTCCCAACCTTGTCGGTTCACGAAAACTGCCGCATTTCGGCGCAATCCAGACACCAGAAATTCTGGAACTGGTTATCGCCGTCAAGCCAATGTACCTTCAGCAATGATGCCGCAAAACATGCGCTTGAACTGGCCGGGCTCTCAGGCTTTGCCGATCGTAAGGCAGGGTTGTTATCGCACGGCGGTAAGCGCCAACTGGAAATTGCCATGTGTCTGGCCACCCAGCCCAAAGTACTGCTGCTCGACGAACCCCTGGCGGGCATGGGGGCCGAAGAAACCGACCGCATGCTGGGTCTGCTGGACTCTCTGAAAAAAGAACATGCCATATTGCTGGTAGAACACGATATGGATGCCGTATTCCGGATCTCTGACGAGATTACGGTCATGGTGAATGGTACGGTCATCGCCCACGGTGAACCAGAAGCTATTCGTAACAACCCTGACGTTCAAACTGCTTATCTTGGGGCCGAAGAATGACCGCACTGATCGAAGCCCAAGGCATCAACACCCACTATGGTGAAAGTCACATCCTGTTTGACGTCAACCTGCAAATCAACCCCGGAGAATCGGTCGGTCTGCTGGGTCGTAACGGCATGGGGAAAAGTACCCTGATCCGAACCCTGATGGGTCATGTGCGCCCGACTTCAGGCAGCATCCAGATCCGGGGGCAAGACCATACCCGCGCTGCGCCCCATCAGGTGGCACGTCAGGGCATCGCCTATGTTCCCGAAGGTCGTGGTATTTTCCCCAACCTCGATGTACGGGAAAACCTGCTGGTTGCTGCACGTGCAGGTGTGAACGGCCGTAACGACTGGAACTACGACCGGGTGCTTGAGACATTCCCGCGCTTGACCGAGCGCCTGTCCCACGGGGGCCAGCAACTTTCGGGGGGTGAGCAACAAATGCTGGCCATTGGCCGCGCCTTGATGACCAACCCTGATGTTTTGATTCTGGACGAAGCCACCGAAGGCCTGGCGCCACTCATCATTGCCGAGATCTGGCGCATTATCGGCACCATCCGCGATACGGGGGTGGCCACACTGATTGTTGACCGGAACTACCGCAAAGTACTGGCTAACACCGACCGTTGTGTGGTGCTGGAAAAAGGGGTAGTGGTCGAAGAAAAAGACAGCGCGACGCTGATCAACCAGCCGGATCTTCTAACGCGATATCTTGGCGTTTAATGGCCAAACGCGGCAGCCGCCCTGCCGATGCGGTCGTTGATGGCTTGCCAGGACGGGGTTTGCGGGGGCTGCTCGAGTACGATCAGATCAAAGCCCAGCCTGTCCATGTCGCGCAACCGGGCATACAAATCGTGGGCATAGGTATCTGCCCTGCCCGATGCCTTGACCCACTGCCAGCCCTTGTCGGCCAAGGCCCCGGTTGAAGCCGGCGCATCTCCGAACCCTAGCACAACACGCTTCAAACCATCGGACGCCTGGACCAGCATCGCCAGCAAGGTTTCACGACTGACAATGCGCAAGGGCGTGTGCGGCGCATAGTGCGCCTTTAAAGACCCGGACACACGTGGGGCATCTGCCCCGGCCTCTTGCGAGGGCATCATGCCGATCACATCGGCGATCTCTTTGGCCCCGATATGCCCGGGGCGCAACAGCACCGGGACCTGGCCGGCACCTGCACGCGAAAGATCAAGAATGGTGGACTCGATACCCACACTGGAGGCCCCACCATCAAGAATCAGCAACTCTGACGAAGTCATGTCGGGAAACTCTGCCCGCACATGATCTGCTGTGGTTGGGGAAACTTGCCCGAATTTATTGGCCGACGGTGCAGCAACCCCACCGTGCCCCCCTTTCAAGGCGGCGAACTGGGCCAATAGTGCTTGTGCCACCGGATGTGATGGACAACGCAGACCGATGGTGTCCTGACCGCCACTGACGGCATCAGGCACATGCGGCGCACGACGCAAAATCAGGGTAAGCGGACCAGGCCAAAAAGCCTCGGTCAGGGCCCAGGTCATATCCGGAATATCACAGGCCCAGTAATCAAGTTGCGCACCTGGTGCCACATGAACAATGACCGGATGGTTGGAAGGCCGCCCCTTGGTCGCATAAATAGCAGCAATCGCCTCCGGGTTTTCAGCATCGGCCCCTAAACCATAAACCGTTTCTGTCGGAAATGCGACCAGACCGCCAGCCAGCAGTCGTGCAGCAGCGGCTTCAATCTGGTCAAAATCTGACGCCAATTTCATGAATACTGAAAGCCCAGCGCCTGAGCCACGACACAGGCTTGTTGATGCGCATCAGCCAAAGTCGCACCGGTAATCGTAACGTGCCCCATTTTTCGCCCTTTGCGTGCCTCGGCTTTGCCATACAGGTGCAACTTGGCATGATCGGCTTGCAAAACACCGGCCCAGTCAGGCTCGCGATACTGACCCTGAGCGTCGAACCACAAGTCGCCAAGAATGTTAAACATGATCGAGTCGTTGTGACTGACACTACTGCCCAGAGGCATGCCCGTCATGTCCCGCACTTGTTGCTCGAACTGGCTGGTAATACAGGCATTAATGGTGTGATGGCCACTGTTGTGTGGTCGTGGCGCGACTTCGTTGGCCACCAGCGAGCCATCGGTCAGCACAAAAAACTCTACGCACAGTACACCGCGGTAATCGAGCGCGACAGCGATTTTTTGAGCGGCCTGCGCAGCCTGGACATACAGC
>CAYTSJ010000096.1:0-7080 GCA_964440385.1 uncultured Pusillimonas sp.
AGCGCAGTAACAGAGAGCGTGAACCCCATTCAAACCTGCAATATGTGCAGGTTTGAATGTTTAAAGACCTGTATAAAACCTAGTTCACCGGTCTGGGAAAGAACTCGGGACGCAAGACTTGTTTCAGGGCGTCGTAAGGTATCAGCAACTCGGGTTGGCCTGAAGAATAGGGTGCAAGCTCGTAAGAACCATACTTCACAACCACGCCGAGATCAGTCAGCGCGAAATTGTCACTGGGCTGGAAAGGCCATAACCGCAAGTAACCTTGTGGGTCGTTTTTGTAAGGGTCTTGTGTTTGCAGCCACCGCTCATGCGCGGTACGCAGCGCTTCTAACCAGGCATTTTGTTGACCCGGGTTCAGAATCTGGCTTAAACCCAGAACTTTCTGTTGCTGGTTGTCCCAATTTAAAAATTGGGTTGCCGACACGCCGTGCGCGGCGCCAGTGAAGTATTGCCACGAATCAAGTTCTACGACAGTCAAGCCTTCACTGCGGTAGCGGGTTTGGGCAGCCAGCACAACCTCATCACGTGGGCCGGCCGTTTCCCAGAAATAGCGTTCAAAACCATTGATGGTCTCGTAAACCGGTTTTTGGCTGGGGTTCAGGCCAGTCATCATGGCCAAGGCATGATCAACCAGTGCAGTGAGTTTGGGATTGCCCGGAAAAACCAGCGAGTTCACTGTGATTTTGGGGCAGTCGCCACGACAGCCGGATTTACTTCGCTCGTATTTGACGGGTTGCGTAAACAACCCGTCTTTTTCAGTTTGGGATACGACCTGGTTGGACGGCACCAGGGTGATATTGGTGCTGGGACTGCTGGCACAACCTGCCAGCAGCAGCAAGGCGCCCAGCAAACCTGCCGGGCGCCATGAATGAACATTGAGATTCATGCGAATTACTTGACCGTATGAGCGCCTTGACCAAACAATATTTTCTTGGCTTCGTCTGATTGAATGGTGGGTTGTGGATTGATTTTGGTCGCAATGTCGTAGGCACGCTGTGTTGCCGGACGCGCCTCAATGGTTTCATACCAGCGTTTCAGGTTGGGGAAATCATCCAGATTCTGGCTTTGCTTTTTGTGCGAAACAATCCAGGGGTAGCTGGCCATGTCAGCAATTGAATAAAAGTCGCCGGCAATAAATGCGCGATCGGCCAAACGTTTATTTAAGACGCCATACAAACGGGCGGTTTCACGAACATACCGGTCAATGGCGTAGGGCAGCTTTTCGGGCGCATATTGGGTGAAATGATGGTTTTGGCCAGCCATGGGGCCAAGACCACCCATTTGCCAGAATAACCACTGCATGACTTCGGTGCGCTGACGTAAATCGGCAGGCAAGAATTGGCCCGTTTTTTCAGCCAGATACTGAAGCATAGCGCCAGATTCAAAAATTGAAATGGCTGGACCACCGTCGACGGGAGCATGGTCAACCATGGCTGGAATACGATTGTTCGGAGCAATTTTCAGAAATTCGGGCTTGAACTGCTCGCCTTTGCTGATATTGATGGGAATAATCTTGTATTCGAGGCCGGTTTCTTCAAGAAACAGCGTCACTTTATGGCCATTGGGGGTGGTCCAGTAATACAGGTCGATCATGGTTATCCTTCGAGTGCTGCGTTGATGTCTTTTTCGAGGTCGGCAGGTTTGGTGGTGGGCGCATATCGGCCGATGACTTCACCATTACGCCCGACCAGGAATTTGGTGAAGTTCCATTTGATGGCTTCAGACCCTAGAATGCCAGATTTTTCGGCCTTGAGCCACTGATATAACGGGTGGGCCTGACTCCCATTAACGTCAATTTTCTCGAAGACAGGGAAGGTGATGTGATAGCGCGTTTCGCAAAACGTTTTGATTTCTTCGGAAGACCCCGGTTCTTGACCACCGAACTGATTGCACGGAAAAGCGAGTACCGTAAAACCGCGATCACGATATTTTTCATACAGCGTCTGCAGCCCTTGATACTGCGGCGTAAAACCGCAATTTGAGGCGACGTTAACGATCAGAACGACCTGACCTTGATACAGGCTTAGCGCCTGCTCGGTACCATCGTTCAGGCGTGCGTTGAAGTGTCCCAGCGTGGTCATAGAAACCTCAAGATTGCCCGACAGGCTCGGGGGTATATCCGGCTTCAGAAATGACTTTTTGAATGGCAGACTGATCTGTCACATTGTCGACAAACACTTTATGGGTAGCCAGATCAAACGACAGCCTGGCTTGCGGAAAAGCGGCTTCAACCGCTTTGGTGATAGCGCCAACGCAGTGGTTGCAGCTCATGTCATTGACGGTAAATTCAAACATGATGAACTCCTTCTAGAGGAACAATCTTACGATATCCTCAGGCCAGGGGCAAAACCAAAGCAAGCTGACACTGAACCGTAAGGCTCACGCGCCTGGGTTAGGGCAGACTCAGGGTTTGCGATGAAGCGGGTCGTGCGACCCTTGCCTGCCACTCTGCTGATCGTGTCCGGAACCAATCTGGCTGACATGGCCTTCTTTCTTGGTCCGATGCTGTTCGTCGCGGTGACTTTTCTGCATATCGTGTTGTGTATCGTCGGCCTGGGGGGCAACGGGCTTTTTAGGGTCTGCATGCTTCGTCATGACGCACCTTTTAAGTGGGGTAAAGGCCCTGCGCTTAACAGGGCTGACCCTGCAGATTGTGTCTATGGAAATCGTGCCGGTCTATCGGCCATCTGGCGGTGAAACCTGTTTAAAAAACCCCCTGTCGACTAGCCCTGTTGCGATGTTTTCGACCGGTACACAACGGTACCGCCAAAAACCACACCGATGGTTGCCACCAGAAGGCTGGCAACAGTGATCCCGGTCCAGCCAAAATACTGATACACCGCAGCCGCTATCAAAGATCCGATAGCCCCACCCGTGAAATATACCGTCATATAGCCAGCATTCAACCGGTTTCGCATGTCAGGATTGATTTTCATGACCACACCCATATTGCTGATGTGCATGAGCTGCACGGCAAAGTCCAGCACAATGGCACCAATGATCAGGGCCATGAGTGAAGATTGTGCAAAACCCAGGGGTATCCACGACAACAGCAACAGCAACAGACCAAGTAAAGTGGCTTCGCGGTTAAGTCCGCGGTCTGTCCACTTTCCCGCCAGGTTTGCCGCCAGGGCGCCGGCAACCCCTGCAAGTCCAAACAGCCCGATCACAGCTTCAGAATAACCATACCGGGGTTGGCTGAGCAGAAAGGCCAGGGGAGTCCAGAACAGAGAAAAAAGCGTGAACGATAAAAAGCCAAGGAAGGCGCGTAACCGCAAAACCGGGTTGTGAATGAGCAGGCTGATGACCGATGCAATGAGTTGCCCGTAAACCACCCGGTTGGGTTGCTTGTGCGTGGGTAAAGTACGCCATAGTGTGGCGGCCAGTATCAACAAAATGAAGGCCGCTACAAAATAGACGGTACGCCAGCTACCCAGACCTGTCAGGGCCCCAGAAAGGGTTCGTGCTGACAAAATGCCAATCAGTAGACCACTCATGAGCAGCCCGATGACCCGGCCTTTAGAATCGGGTGGAGCCATCAGGGCAGCAAAAGGCACCATGACCTGCGAGACCGCAGAGAACAGGGCACTGATGGCCGTGCCCAACAACAGCATATTCAAATTCGTTGAAAAGCCGGCCATCAGCAAACCTGCCGCTGTCATGGTCATCATGAACGTGATCAGGCTTCTTTTCTCGAATTTGTCTCCGAGGGGCACCAAAAACAGCAAGCCGGCACCATAACCCACCTGTGATGCGGTCACGATGATGCCAACCGCTGCGTAAGAAACGTCAAAATCAGAAGCTATCGTATCAAGCAGGGGTTGTGCGTAGTAATTGGTTGCAACCGCCAGCCCCGTTGCGATGGTCATCAGCCAAAGCTGAACGGGATTCATAGTATATGCTCCGGCCAGGTCCAGCCGGATAGCTCGTCGCGGTCAACGCCATGCTCGTGTGCATACGCAACACTGTCAATACGGCGTGATTTCAGCCATTCCTTGAAGTGAGCGGAAGCGTCGCGCAAGCGTGGCACATGGTCAAGGACGTCTATGGCCAAACTGTAGCGGTCGATGCCATTTTGAATGGCCAATTCAAGGGGCGTATTGATATTGCCTTTTTCGCGATACCCCCGCACATGGAACTGACGATGATTGGTTCGCCGGTAAACAAGCCGGTGGATAAGCCAAGGGTAGCCAGGGAAAGCAAATATAACCGGTTTGTCTCGTGTAAACAGTGCATCAAAATCGGCGTCAGACAAGCCATGCGCGTGGACTGAATCGGATTGCAGGCGGAACAAATCAACCACGTTAACAAAACGCAGTTTGAGATCGGGAAGATGCCCACGTAGCAAGGCAGCTGCGGCCAGAGCCTCTTGGGTAATGATGTCGCCAGCGCAGGCAATGACAACATCGGGCTCAACCCCGGCGTCGGTACTGGCCCATGACCAGATACCCGCTCCTTTGGTGCAATGATCGACAGCGGCGGCCATGTCGAGGTAGGCCAGTTGAGGCTGTTTGTCAGAAACTATGACATTGACATAATTCGTGCTGCGCAGGCAATGGTCGGCCACGCTGAGCAGGCAATTGGCATCAGGGGGCAGGTAGATGCGCGTGACGTCGGGGCTTTTATTGCACACCACATCAAGAAAACCCGGGTCTTGATGCGTGAATCCATTGTGGTCTTGTCGCCAGACCAGTGACGACACCAGAATGTTCAAGGACGACACCGGCGCACGCCAGTGTGCCTCTTGGCGGCATTTGTCGAGCCATTTGGCGTGCTGGTTCACCATCGAATCAACAATATGCACGAACGACTCATAGGTGTTGAACAGGCCGTGGCGACCCGTCAGCAAGTAGCCTTCGAGCCAGCCTTCAAGCGTATGCTCGCTGAGCATTTCCATGACACGACCCTCGGGTGACAGGAAGCCGCCTTGATCGTCTTGCGTGATATGGTCAGCCAGCCAGGTTTTGCCTGTCACTTCATAGGCGGCCTGAAAACGGTTCGAGGCATTTTCATCGGGGCTGAACAACCGGAAGTTATCGAGGTTATGCGCAATCACATCACGAATGAAGCCCCCGAGGGTGCCCGTCGGTGAAACCCTCGTGCTTCCGGGGGCATCCAGCGCGATGGCATAGTCACGAAAGTCAGGCAGTTTCAAGGGTTGGCGTAATCGACCCCCGTTGGCATGGGGGTTGGCACCCATGCGCCGTGGACCTGACGGTGCCAACGCCAGAAGCTCGGGCCGGGGTGCGCCGTTCGCGTCAAACAGGGTCTCTGGCTGATAACTGCGCATCCAGTCTTCCAGCAGCGCAAGTTGAGCAGGCTCGTTACGCACGTCGGCCAGGGGCACCTGGTGTGATCGCCATGAACCTTCGATCGCATTTCCCTTCCATTGCTTTGGACCAGTCCATCCTTTGGGTGAGCGCAAGACAATCATCGGCCAGCGTGGACGGTGCGCGACACCGCTTTCACGCGCCTGCGACTGTGCCTGGCGAATTTCAGCCACGCATGCTTCAAGGGTGGCGGCCATGGCCTGGTGCATGGTTTCAGGGTCATCGCCTTCTACAAACTTGGGATTCCAGCCGTAGCCCTTGAACAACTGTTCAAGCTCATCGTGCGAAATTCTTGACAGCACCGTGGGGTTGGCAATTTTGTAACCATTCAGGTGCAATATGGGTAACACGGCCCCGTCATGGATCGGGTTCAGGAATTTGTTGCTATGCCACGCCGTAGCCAGCGGCCCGGTTTCGGCCTCACCATCACCGATAACGGCGGCCACAACCAGATCGGGGTTATCAAAGGCCGCACCAAACGCATGCGACAGGCAGTAACCTAACTCGCCGCCTTCGTGAATCGAGCCGGGTACTTCGGGGGTACAGTGGCTACCCAGTTGGCCCGGAAATGAAAAAGCCCGAAAAAGGGCGGTCATACCGGCTTCGTCACGACTTTTCTCGGGGAAAACTTCAGAGTAACTGCCTTCAAGCCAGGTTTGTGCCAGCACCGCAGGGGCACCATGCCCAGGGCCCGACAGATAAATCATGTTCAGGTCATGCTTGCGAATGATGCGATTAAGGTGGGTGTAAATGAAGGTCTGACCGGGGCTCGAGCCCCAATGCCCCAGTAATCGTTGCTTGATGTCAGCCGGCTTCAGGGGACTCTTCAGTAGCACGTTATCGCGAAGGTAAATCATGCCCGCGCAAAGGTAGTTGCTGGCGCGCCACCAGGCATTGAGCTGCTTGACTTCGTCTTGAGACAAAATATTATTGAATGTATCTTTAATGGTCATCGCGTGACACTCAAAAAAATGAACCGAGTCAGGATACCTGAAACTCAAGTGTAAGCGGGTTGTTTGACTTGCTCATAAATTAACTGAAAGTTACATATTAAAATTGTTAATTCAGACAAAACCGGGAAAATAAAAGGGTTATTTGCCCAAGACATTGCTGGAATTTAATCAAAAATTCAGTCACAGAAATGTATTGCCATGTTTCGATAGGGGTTTTACATGACCACCATCCTGGTTGTTGCCCGAAATACGCTGTTGCGTGCCGGAGTAATGCAACTTCTTGACAGCGTTGTGCCCGAGTTGACAGTTTTCGGCTTTGGCTACACCGTCCTCGAGCGACCGCCAGAACCTGTCATGGCCACCGATCTTTTGCTGTTGTCCATTGCTTCGCCAGAACGCTTCACTTCTCTGGTTCTGGCCAGTTTGAAGGCGTTTGCTCCGAAACGCATTATCTTGATGGCCGAGGGCCCGCCGATGCGTTGCTGGATTGAAAACCTGCCTGATCAGGTTGCAGGTTACATTGACAAATCTTCACCGTCGGATATTTTTGTTGACAGTGTTCGAAGAGTCTTGGCGGGGGAAACCTGTTTTCCATGGCAAATACCTGGTCGAACAGGCATAACCAGCTCGGCAGTCGCCGAGCTTCAGGGTGTCTTGCCTGCCAGTGCCCGGCACGCTTTACTAACCACAAAACCAGACACTAGCCCGAAGGTTGTATCCGAGCCAAATCTAAAGGTGCCATACCAGAACGCATTGCCGTTAAGCGATGGCATTTCAGAAGCTGATCTGTTGGG
>CAYTSJ010000097.1:0-7041 GCA_964440385.1 uncultured Pusillimonas sp.
CGATGGTATTCGCACGGCCATGGCAGCGTCGCGTCGCCCCGCGCTCGCAATGTTGCGGCTTGAGGGGCGCCAGGTCAGCAAGCTGGGCGAGATCACACTTGACCTGAATGGCATCGCCAAGGGTTATGGTGTTGATCGTCTGGCTGAAACACTGCAGGCATTCGGCATCAGGGCGGCGCTGGTCGGCATCGACGGGGAAATGCGTGCATGGGGTTGTCGTCCTGATGGTGAAGCCTGGACGGTTGCGGTCGAAGCCCCTGATCCCGATCGTCGCGCGCCGCATTCCATGCTTTGTTTGCACGACGCTGCAGTAGCAACCTCGGGAGACTACCGCCACTGGGTCAATGTGAATGGGCGTCGTTTGGCACACACCATGGATCCGCGGCGGGGTGCGCCCCTTGTCGCGTCACCTGCTTCTGTCACGGTGGTGGCGCCAACGTGTGCCGAGGCCGATGCCTGGGCCACCGCGCTCATGGTCATGGGGCTCGACGCAGGCAAGACGTTTGCCGCCCGCAAGGGGTTGAGTGCCCTGTTCCTGACCCGCGACGAGGCGGGTGGGGTCACTGCCAGTGGATGCGGGCGGTTGTTTGATGATCCCGGCGTTAACTAGGCTGGTTTGAAAATGGTGTCGAACGATTTCGCATCGACCACCTCGGCACCCTGCGCCTGCATGTAAGCCCAGATGGGATGCCACCGTGATGCGTCGGCCCGAATCGGCGCGATGAATCGGGTCAACGTGTCGTTCACCATGGCTGCGGTCAAGGCATCAGGTTCGGTGGCACTGGCGCGGCACCATACTGCCAAAGCAGCGGCAGGGTCCGCTTGCAGCGCCGGGACGGCGGCGTCCAGATAGCCAATCAGCGTTTTCAGCGCTTGTTTGACTTCTGGTGTGGCGTTCTGATCGACAATCAGTTCAAGTGCCGAAAAGCCGGGTACGCCGCCGTCGGAGGTTTTGCACAGGTCAACGGGCAAGCCCAGCACCTTGGCGTGAACCCCTTCAATGTTGGCAAACGCCAGCCAGGCGGCGTCGGCGCCTTTAGACAGGTTGTCAATGTGGTCGAAACCTGCTTCGTAAACAGAGATTTGCGCGGGGTTGACCGTGATGCCTTGTTTTGCCATCCAGCCCGTCAGTATGGCCTTACACAAACCATCGGTCACCGGATTTGACACCGGTGAAGCCACACGAATGTTGCCCCCTGACTTCAGCCGGGCTTGTGCGTCATGGCTGATCAGAACGCCACCATCGGTATGGAAAAAGGTGCCCAAGGATTGCAAGGTCACGGGCCCACCGTGTTTTTCAAGCAGGTGCAGCGGCTCGTTGATGACGACCTCGACGTCGCCGTTAGCCAGCGCAGCGAACCCGTCGTAGTGATCGTCGGGCACCACCAGTTCAATATCAAGCGCGCCATCCGCGCGTGCGTGTTCCTGGGCGTGAATTAACGGCAAATGGTCGGGGTTGAGGAACCATTCAAGGGCGATGCGAATTTTGGGAGGGCGGTTGGACTGAGTCATGAGCGTGTTGAAACTATGGGACGATGGAGAGAGGTGAGGGCAGGCAGTGCCTGAGTTTTTTGTAATTGACGGACTTCATGTCCAGGGAATTGCTATGTTAGACCAAAGTCAGCCCACCTTTGCTCATAGCGGTTGAATTTCAAAGGCCATGGTTTGTAAAGGAAATGGGGCATCGACACCGCCTCGTTTCAGCTAACATGCTGATTTCCTGGTTTGTCGATGACAGACCGACATTTATGGACCTTCATGAAAAAAACTGATCTCGAGAAAAACAAAGCCCTGAAGATTATGGGCAAGCTTAACGCCAGCTTGCCGCCAGGGCGTTTCGGGGGGGCCGCACCCGCACCCGACCGACGAGAGCAACGCCGCCTTGACCAGGCCGCAGGCCTGGTTTCCTTTCCTGTCAAACTCAAGCAGCCCATCATCGCTGCCCTGCAAGCCAAGGCCGAGGCCGATGGCATCAGCGTCAACGATCTGATCAACGCATTGCTGTCTGACGCCCTCAAGGTCTAGCGGATGCGCATCTGGGTCGATGCAGATGCGTGTCCGGTAGTAATCAAGGACATTTTGTATCGCGCGTCCACGCGCTGGCAAAGGCCGTTGACGCTGGTGGCCAATCAGATGCTGCGCACGCCACCGTCGCCCTTGATTCGCGCGGTGCAGGTTCCACGCGGCTTTGATGTGGCTGATGACTACATCGTTCAAAATACGGTGGCGGGTGATCTGGTGATTACCGGCGACATACCGTTGGCCAGTCTTGTGCTGGCCAGGGGTGCGCTGGTGGTCAGTCCCCGTGGGGAAAAGTACACGCTCGAAACGATAGGCGAGCGTCTTGCCGTACGCGACATGATGGACGAGTTGCGCAGCCTCGGCGTTGACACGGGCGGGCCAGCATCGCTCAGTCAATCTGACAGGCGCGCGTTTGCCAGTGTGCTGGATCAATTGATGATGGCATGGTCCCGAAATAATGCGCTTCCCCGACTTTGACCAACGCCTGGCCGCTCTCGGGGCTCTGCCCGTCCATCGCGCACGAGTGGTGCGCGTCTGGTTGAAGGGGCAAGCCCTTGACACGGGCACGCGACGGCGAAGCGCCGAGAACTTTCTTCC
The DNA here is from genome assembly GCA_964440385.1 of uncultured Pusillimonas sp. Classification (GTDB taxonomy): domain Bacteria; phylum Pseudomonadota; class Gammaproteobacteria; order Burkholderiales; family Burkholderiaceae_B; genus Neopusillimonas. The sequence goes on from CAYTSJ010000097.1 coordinate 2,620, forward strand.
CCTCGCGTTGCGAAACGCCGTTCCCGCCTTGACGGCAGAGCTCGACGGCCTCGCCCGCATCCGCTCCGAGCATGCCGGTAACGATGGCTCACGTTTACTCGTCGAACTCGCCGATGGGCAGATGGTGGAAAGTGTACTGTTGCCTCGCGACGGACTCTGCGTTTCTACCCAGGTCGGCTGTGCGGTGGGCTGTCGTTTCTGCATGACCGGCAAGAGTGGTCTGATTCGCCAGGTCACGAGCATGGAAATCCTCGCTCAAGTCGTGCTGGCGCGGCGTCTGCGGGCCGTCAAGAAAGTCGTGTTCATGGGGATGGGTGAACCGGCGCACAACCTCGACAACGTGCTCGAAGCGATTGACTTGCTGGGTACCGAAGGCAATATCGGTCACAAAAATCTCGTGTTCTCTACCGTTGGTGACCTGCGTGTATTCGATGCGTTGCCGCGACAGCGCGTTAAGCCCGCACTGGCGTTGTCGCTGCATACGACCAAGGCAGAACTACGCGAGCACCTGCTGCCGCGTGCGCCGAAAATTTCGCCGGAAGATCTTATAGAACTGGGCGAGCGATACGCGCGCGACACGGGCTATCCGATTCAGTATCAATGGACGCTGCTCAAGGGCATCAACGACGGCGACGATGAACTTGATGCCGTCGTGCGTTTGCTCAAGGGTAAGTATGGTGTGCTCAACGTCATCCCCTTCAATAGCCTTGAAGGGGATGACTACCAGCGCCCCGACCCCGATCGTATCCTCGAGATTGTTCGCAACCTGCACAGCCGTGGTGTACTGACTAAAGTCAGGAATAGCGCAGGGCAGGACGTTGACGCTGGTTGCGGGCAGTTACGCGCCCGTGCCGTTGAAACCACGTTTGCAAAAAGAGTTTTCATCCAATGACCCGCATCGTTTCCACAGTCGTTCAGTTGATTGAAAAGCGTTTTGATAAACCCATTGGTGGGTCCGGAGTCACCGGTGTCGACATTATCGTCGCTACCTTGCGTGACAGCGACGGGGTTGAAGGCCTGGGTTTTTCATATGTGATTGGGGGCGGCGGAGCCGTGGTGGCACAGCTTGCCCAGGCCCAGGCGTTGCGGTATCTGCACGATGCGCCCTTGCAGTCAGTGCCGGTGCACTGGGCCGAGATTCAAAAGAGCTTCAATCGCACCGGCGACGGGCCGAACCTGCTCGCGTTGGCTGCGCTGGATGTGGCGTTGTGGGACCTGACCGCACGCCGTAATGGTGAACCCCTGGCGCAGACACTGGGCGGTGGCCTTGAGCCCGTACCGGTGTATGCCAGCGGGGGGTTCAGCCCCTCGCATGATCCTGATGAAAGCGCCGATCTGGCGGCCCGATACATGGCAGCGGGTTATGCCGGTGTCAAGCCTCGGGTGAATGCAAAACCCTCTGACGCGGCATTGCTGGCCGCGGTCCGTGACGCCATCGGGCCCGATGCCCACTTGATGGCCGATGCCAACGAAAAGGGCCATGCCGATACGGTGGCTGACCTGATGGCAGTGGCCAGCGACTATGGGCTGCGGTTCATTGAAGAGCCCTTGCCGTCAACTGACATTCTTGGCTACAGGCAACTTGCCCGGAACAACTGCCCGGTTGGTGTTGCCATGGGAGAACATGTCCAGGGCCTTGACCGCTTTGCTGTGATTCTTGACGACCGACTGGCCCGCGTTATACAGCCTGACCTGGCGATGGCCGGAGGTCTGACACCCTGTCTTGAGGTGGCCAGAATGGCAGCTGAACGTGGTGTGGTGGTAGCCCCGCATTTTTTACCAGGCCTGTTTGTGCATTTGTCGGGTGCGTTTGCCGGTGAGCTTTTGCTGGAAGAGTTCCCAATTGTTGAAGATGCGTTTGAGGGCTGGCCCCAGCGTAGTGCCGACGGTCTGTTGCGTCCGCGCAGTGAGCCGGGCCATGGGCTGACGCTGAAGTAGTGGCTTTGGGAAAAAAGACGTTAAAGGCTCAGAGCGTGGGTTGAAATAGGTAAAAGTAATTTTTAATCAGTAGGTTAGCGTAGTTTAACGAAAACTTGAAGAACTGATGAGTGTACCTGTACTGTACCGAATTCTTGGAGTAAAGGTACAGTTTGGTACAGTCAGGCCGCATCTATTTGTTGTCGAGCTTACTCTCGTTTGTCGGGAGGTTCGGCTCGTAACGCCTTGGCTTGGCCGCTCAGGCTTTCAAACGCTGATGTCATTGCGCTCTCCTATGATCCAGATCTTGGGCTGCTCCAAGATCCGCGTCAGAAAAGATTCTTTGTTGGTAATTCGTTGATGAAACTCATCCCTCGATAGGATTGTGGGATTGATGGGTCTACCAAGGGTCACGCAGGCCTCTTCCAAGGTGGCGAAGATTTCCCCATAGCTCAATTTATCACTGATCACCATCAGATCAATGTCACTGCTGGCAGTGTCTGTTTTTTTGGCGACGGAACCATACACAAAAGCTGCTGTTATCTGGGCAGACATAGGCTGGAGGGCAGCGCATAGTGGGTCAGTCAAGCCTACCGTCTTTAGTATGATGGCGCATAGTTCATCGAAGATCGGCGACTCGGAATTGGCTTGGTAGTGTTTCTGATTTCCAACCGACCTCACGGTGACCAAGCCGCTGCTGGCAAATGTGGCGAGCTCTCGTTGTACCGCTCCCGAGCCACAGCCAGCCAGGCTGATCAATTCGTTCGCATAAAAACTGCGTGTGGGTTGGCCATACAAAATGCCCAGCACCCGCTGTTTGGTACCGGAAAACAACGCATCAGACAGACTATGTGACATTGATGGAGCGTCTTTTATACCCATATTGGGTATGATCATACCTATATTGGGTTTTTTTTAGATAGTGCAGACTTCTGATTCTTCACCAAAATGACACACTTCATAGTGCGTGCTTCTACCGCCTGCAGCACCTTACCTAGGGTTTGATCGTGGCGTATGGACGATTCTGCGAGATCGATTTGTTAACGTATCAAGTCCCAGCCACACGAATTGAGTTTTTCAACACTAATAGGCCGAAAGCAGTCACTCACAGTCTAGATATCTGAAGCAGTTGCCGGTTCGTGACTCATTAAACCCTCAACTTTTCCCCATTCATCTTCAACCACATACGACATTCCCCGTACTCCGGCATCACCCGCGCTACTTCCTTCCAGAATTCAGGAGAATGGTCATGCCGTATCAAATGGCACAGTTCATGAATCACGACATAATCCACCATGCGGTTCGGAGCCATCATGATCTGCCAGTTGAATTCCAGTTTGGCGTGAATCGTGCAACTGCCCCAGCGGGACCGGAAGGTTTTAATACCAACCCCGTGGGGTTTCACACCCACAATGGGCGCATACCTGGCCACTTTTTCAGCCAGTTTCTGTTCAGCCTGCCGCTTGTACCAGCGCACCAGGGCGTTGCGCACCATGTGGGGCTGTTCGCTGCCCTGGGGCACCTGAACCACCAGTCTGCCCTGAATCAGGCGTACCGGCGCAAACGGGCCTTGCTCTACCTTCAACCGGTAATTGCGCCCCAGGTAGGGAAAGGCTTCCCCTGACACAAACACTTTGCCATTAGCGGGTGCAGCTTCGCGATGCAGGGCGAGTTTTTCCATGATCCAGGGGCGTTTGCTGGCCAGAATCTGGTCAATTTTTTCCAAGGTAACGTGGCGGGGCACGATAATCGATACTGCGCCGTCCTCCACACGCAGGTCAGCGGTTTTACGCCGGTCGGTGCGGATGATTTCGGCAATGAAACCGTTCCCGTCCCGGTACTCGGTGTGTTCGTCGCTGGTGACCATCATTGTCCAAACTTCGTTCTGGCCAGTTCCATGAATCGATCTTGCTGCACGCTTACCCCAACGCTTTCTTGGTTTCAGTGACGACAGCAACGCCTTCTTTTGTCAGGCGATACTGCTGAAATCGACTATTGGGCTTGTCGGGTAAGGTCATCTCAATAAGATGGCGGTCCAGCAGCAATCTGATCTGACGATGCAGGGCGCCAGAAACTGCCTTTTGACCCAGCAAACTGGCAAGTTCCGCTTTGCCAGCTGCTTTGTTGTCCAGAAGTAAAACGACTCTAGCCGCAAGTGCTGACTCTAGCCTCGACTCTAGCCTCGACTCTAGCCTTGATACCGGGTCTTCAGAAAAAGTTGGACACCGCCCAAATGACTCTTGTTCTGGGTGGGCAGCTGCTTGCGTCGCGAGGAGAGGGCGGGTACCAGGTGAGATGCAATCGAAACTCGCAACCTGGGTGCAGGAATTTGCAAAGGCAAAAATACTGTGCACAGGACTGTGCACAAGCAAAATCTGAGTACAACGGGAATTTAGCCAGACAGTGAGTTTTGTCTGAAAATTGCCTTGAGAATCAAGGGCTTATTTAAGTGGTGCCCGGGGCCGGAATCGAACCGGCACGCCTTGCGGCGGGGGATTTTGAGTC
>CAYTSJ010000098.1:0-7005 GCA_964440385.1 uncultured Pusillimonas sp.
TTCGGTCTGGGGCACACGCAGGGCTGCGTCGACATTGTCAAAGACGATGCCTTTTGATGCTACGCCCCCGTAAATGACAGCGCTTGCGCCTGGGTTACGCAGGCGGGTGTCGACCGGCAGGCCCAGAATCGCCCGGGCATGTAATTCAAATTCGTTTTGCCATTGAGTCACCATGGTCACCATGCCCGTGTCGTGGGGGCGAGGACTGACTTCACTGAACCAGACCTGTTCACCTTTGACGAACAACTCGACGCCAAACAGGCCCTGCCCACCCAGATTACGGGTGATGGCATCACCAATCGAGCGTGCTTTTTCAAGGGCGGCAGGGTGCATCGGGTGAGGTTGCCAGCTTTCAATGTAGTCACCATTTTTTTGCAGGTGGCCAATGGGTTCGCAGAAATGGGTTTGTGTCTGGCCTTCGCCGTCAAGCGCTCGAACCGTAAGCAGCGTGATCTCGTAGTCGAAGTCAATAAAGCCTTCGACAATAACGCGGGTTTGGCTGACACGCCCGCCTGCCATGGCATATTCCCAGGCTGCGGCGACATCGTCCGGGCCATCGATTTTGCTTTGCCCTTTACCAGAGCTGCTCATCACGGGCTTCACAACACAAGGGTAGCCAATACCATTATCAATGGCCTCCTGTAACTCTTGCAGCGAGTCGCAAAAACGGTATGGGCTGGTGGGCAATCCAAGAGTCTCCGCGGCAAGGCGTCGTATGCCTTCCCGATCCATGGTCAGACGTGCCGCACGTGCCGTTGGAATGACTTTGACCTTGCCTTCGGCTTCGAGTGTCTCGAGGGCCGGCGTAGCGATGGCTTCGATTTCCGGGACCACCAGGTCGGGTTGTTCGGATTCAATCAAGGCCCGCAGTTGATCAGGGTCGGTCATGACCAGTGTGCGTGCTCGATGAGCGACGTGTTGACCGGGTGCGTCTGGGTAGCGATCGGCAGCAATGGTTTCAACACCCAGTCGTTGCAGCGCGATGATCACCTCTTTACCCAGCTCGCCGGACCCGAGCAAAAGAACTTTGGTGGCTGATGGAGAAAGCGGGGTGCCAAGCGTGGTCATGGTCGATCCTGTGATCAAAAAGGGTCATTTTAGCCCTCAAGTATGAGGAGTAACAGAGGGTGTTTGCAGTTAATGGCGCCTCAAGATTCCTGATCTTCATGAAAAATCATTGATAATTTTTTAAGATATATATAATATAAACCTTATTAAAGTGCTGATGTCCAGCATTCGCTGAACATCAGGGTCCTCAGGCCTCGCAGCATTCCTGCGATTAATAACAACGGCTGCCAACTGCTGCAGTCACTGGAGTGAGTCTCATGTTGTCGCAACAATCCCGCCCGTATATTGATGCCAGCGTTCCCGTTTTACGTGAGCACGGGGTTACGATCACCCGAACGTTTTATAAAAACATGTTCGCCGAGCATCCCGAGCTGACGAATATTTTCAATATGGGTAATCAGGCGAGCGGGGCACAGCAGCAATCCCTTGCGTCGGCCGTTTTTGCCTATGCAGCTAACATTGATAATGCCGATGCGTTGGCACCGGTTGTTGGCCGTATCGTGCACAAGCATGCTTCGGTGGGTATCACGGCATCGCATTATCCGATCGTCGGTCGACACCTGCTGGGTGCGATCCAGCAAACGCTGGGAGACGCAGCGACCCCTGAGTTATTGTCTGCCTGGGCTGAAGCCTATGGGCTGCTCGCTGATGCGTTGATTGATGCAGAGCGTCAGCTCTATGCTCAGGCCGGTATCGTCCCTGGCGAGTTACGGGACCTGGTCGTTACTCAGGTGATTGACCAGAGCGCCAATGTGCGCTCGTTTGTGTTGCAACCTCAAGATCAAAAGCCGCTGATGGCATTTAAGCCGGGTCAATACATCAGTGTCGAGGTAAACCTGCCGGGAGGGCAGCGGCAGTTGCGTCAATATAGTTTATCTGACCGCCCGGGTTTGCCGTACTACCGGATTTCGGTTAAGCGCGAAACCGCAGGTGCAGAAACCCCGGCAGGTCAGGTCTCGAACTGGCTGCACGATAATCTGACTCGGGGCAGTGTGCTTCGCGTCAGTCCGCCATTTGGTGATTTTCAGCCAGACATAAGCTCTGCAGCTCCCATTGTTTTGTTGTCAGCCGGTGTCGGAATCACGCCCATGATCTCCACCCTGAATTACATTGCTCATACGCAGCCGTCACGCCGCGTCATTTTTGCTCATGCGGCGCGTGATCATGCCCATCATGCCCACCAGGACGACGTCAAGCAGGCTATGGCCATCATGTCCAATCTAAGCGTTGTTAACTTCTACGAGTCCCTTGACTCCGCAGAAGCATCCGACCATGGCAGTATCCCTGGACGCATGCAGGTCAGTCTGCTCCCGGGCTGGGACCACACCACGGCGCAGGTATATATGTGTGGTCCTTTACCGTTTATGCAGCAACAATGGCGTGATCTGCTTGCGTTGGGTGTTCCAGTCGAGAAAATTCATCGCGAAGTGTTCGGGCCAGACATGCTCGACCACCTGATCTGACCCGCTGCCGAATCCTTGGCGAGCTGTAAACGCCAGGCAAACCTCAGATGGCGGCCTATACTCTGAAGGGTATAGGCCTTTTTATCACTTGATGATGTTTGTTCCTTTCATTCCGCCCGATCGGCCGAGACAAAGTTCATTCTTGGCCGAACCCGATCCGGTGCAGCAAATTGGCCCTCAGTCCTGGGTTCTGGCGGGGTATGCGCTTGAGTCTGTGCGTGCTGTCCATGAGGCGGTTTGCGCCGTGCTGCTCGATTCACCGTTGCGTAAAATGCCAACGCCGCAGGGATGGATGTCCGTTACCCAGAGTAATTGTGGCGAGTATGGTTGGGTTGCTGATCGCACCGGTTATCGCTACACCGATTCTGACCCGCTTACAGGGCGACCCTGGCCAAAGATGCCGCTCGAGTTGTATCAGTTGGCTGTCTCTGCTGCTAAACAGGTTGGTTTTACAGAATTTGATCCACAGGCTTGTCTTATTAACCACTACCTTCAGGGTACCCGAATGGGCCTGCATCAAGATCGTGATGAAGCTGATCTGCAAGCACCCATTGTGTCCATCTCTTTGGGGTTACCGGCAGTTTTTCAGTTTGGTGGCATACGCCGCACCGATCCGGTTCAAAAAGTCATTCTTCAGCATGGAGACGTTCTGGTTTGGGGCGGTGTTGACCGATTGCGTTACCACGGTGTCATGACGGTCAAGGCGGCGGTGGGTGCGCCAGCGCATGCTCATCGCCTGAATTTGACCTTTCGTCGTGTGACCTGAACCCGGAATTGGCACATTTATTGCTTGTAACTGTGTGTGGCTTTTTTGTTGTCACTCACTGCAAGGAGCAATTCATGTCATTTTCACTCTTTAAAAAATCGCTGTGTAGTGTCGTATTGGCGGCCGCTTTTGCGGCATCTGCCCATGGACAAACTGAGCAGCCCAGCACGCCTGCTTCCGATTTTTCGTTCTCTTCAAATGTCACTCTGGCAAGTCAGTATCGTTATCGTGGTTTGATGCAAACCAACAATAAACCTGCCTTGCAGGGCGGGTTTGATTTGAACCACTCCAGCGGCTTTTATGTGGGGAACTGGAACTCGACCATCAGTTGGTTGGGCGATTCTGACGACAATGTCTCTGCGCCGCTCGAGATGGATTTCTATGCTGGGTATACCGGACCGCTATGGGGTGATCTGACCTTTGATGCCGGCGTGCTGCAATATTATTATCCGGGTAACTACCCCGGAGGGTTTGTCAGCCCCAACACCACAGAACTTTACCTGGGCTTGGGTTATGGCCCTGTCAACGTCAAGTATTCGCATGCGCTGACAAATCTGTTCGGCTGGGCCAACAGCAAGCACAGCCAGTATTATGATTTGTCAGCGACCGTACCTACAGGTCTTTTGGGGCTTAATCTGAAAGGGCACCTTGGCTACCAGCGTGTCAAAAACCTGACTGATGGAAACTATACCGATTGGGCTTTAGGGGTCAGTAAAACCTGGGGGAAAACAACCGTGTCCCTGATGTACGTCGATACAAACGCCGACAAGGTCGTCTACACCAGTACAGCAACAGGCCGCTATCAGGGTAAAGCGGCCGCCGTGCTGTCATTGACGGCGTCTTTCTAGCCTGATGTCAAATGATCGAATCAGGGCAGCTTGCCCTGGGCGTGTCTTGTGATCGGGCTTGCGTCACGACACAGCCCGCGGGAACGTTCTGGGTAAGCCAGACGTTTCCGCCAATCACACAACCTTTACCCAAAGTAACGCGCCCGAGAATGGTGGCCCCGGCATAGATAACAACGTCATCTTCTACTATGGGGTGACGGGGCAAACCCTTTTGCAGATTGCCGTCTTCATCCGTCGGGAAGCTTTTAGCCCCCAGCGTGACGGCCTGGTAAATGCGAACACGTTCACCGATGATGGTTGTTTCCCCAATCACGACCCCGGTGCCATGATCAATAAAAAAGCTTCGGCCTATTGTCGCACCAGGGTGAATATCGATGCCGGTTTCGGCATGAGCCATCTCAGCGGCAATCCGGGCCAGCAAAGGCAGCTTGTTTTTGTAAAGTTCGTGGGCAATGCGATGATTGATCATGGCCTGCACACCGGGGTAGCACAACAACACCTCATCGACCGATTGAGCCGCCGGGTCTCCCTGGTAGGCTGCAAGAACATCACTGTCCAGGATGCTTCTGATCCCCGGTAGCTGATCAGCTAGATTCGAAACGGCCGCAAATGCCTGTGCTTCAAGATCAGAGGGGCTGAGGGGTTGATGGCGATGCTGATGCCGGATTTCAAGCCGGGCTTGCTCTAGCAATGTATGCAAGGCACTGTCGATGGTGTGCCCGACATAATGGTTTTCGCTTTCATGTCGTAAGTCTGTTGGCCCCAGTCGCATCGGAAACAAGGCGCACTTCAAGGCATCCATGACTTTGGCCATGGCTTGACGCGATGGCAATTCGCGTCCGCCCGGCTCGCGTGAGCGGCCTTGTGATGTGCGCCATTCCATACGGATGTCGCTGAGTGATTGCACAATCGAGTTGATCTTGAAGGACGACATATCAATATAACGATAAGCGAATGACGGGTTTGAATCTTAGCACTGACGCGACCATACCGGCATGCGGATGCGCCACCTGGCCTTGATACGTCGCCAGACTCTTTCATGCAATGGCAAAAGCAAAACGTTGCACACCGGCTCTACAACAGCAGCAAGACCGCCTGTCATGGCAGATCCTGTCATGGCATAGGTTGCTCCAAAGGCGACACCCATGTGCAACATGATCTGGCTGGTTTTTTCGAGAATAATCATGGCGTGCTCCTTGTTATCTTTGGTTAAATGATAATTAGTAGCATTTGTGTCGGCTATTTGAATGTTTTTATGTATCAAATAGCTGTTGACTATTAGCGTCTTGAATGCTGGTTTTATGGGGGGCCATGATCATTCAAGGGCTCTTTTGATCAAAGCTGGCGTGATACTGATAAATGTCAAAGAGTGTCAAATGACTGCACGTTAAACTGATCCTGAAATTGTTGTTTTTTGTGTCTCTACAGGTATCAAAATGGCTTTTAAATTCAAGGCATTTATGGCGTTGGCCGCCGTGCTGGCCAGTACATCCACCATGGCGGCAAATCATGGTCCCCATCACGGGGCTGGTCATACCGCTATGCAGCAGACCCAGGCTGATACAAGCGGTATGACACTTGCCAAAGAGGTCTCGGTTTCGGGTTGCTGGATTCGCCTTTTGCCTGCGCCTGCTCCGTCAGCAGGTTACTTTACGCTCAAGAACGACACCGGTCATGAAATTAGCCTGGTTGCAGCAGCTGCACCTGAAGATTTCGCCATGCTCATGGTTCATCAGACGCGTCATGAAAATGGCATGAGTCGCATGGCCATGATCAATGAAATTCCGGTTCCCTCTAAAAGTCAGCTTGAATTCCAGCCGGGCGGCTATCACATCATGCTTGAACAACCCAAGCGCGACGTTAAAGTTGGCGAGACAGTTAAAGTAGACCTTGTCCTGAAGTCGGGTGAAAAAGTCGAGGCTTCTTGCGAAGTCAAGCCTGCTGGCAGCGTGCCGATGAAAGCGCACATGAACCACTGACAAAACGTCAGTTCAGACTATCAAAAAAAGCCAGTACTTTCCGGTTGAAGGTTTTTGGGTTTGCCAGATTCATGCCATGCGAGGCCAGCGGGATGCTATCCCGCGTCGTATGGGGCAAGGCAGCCTGCAATACGTCCATGATCCTGGCATAACGATCCGGACTTTGTTGTCCGCCAAGAAGCAGCACAGGGCAAGAAATCGAACTGAAGTGTGCTGCGATGTGTTCATGGTGGGCCTCCTGCGCCTGCATCAATAACGTCCCCGCATTGTCAATCACCATGGTTTTGAACCATCCGGTCATACGATGCCAGGTGTCGACGCCACTGACAGCGTCAATGAATGCAGCCAACCCCAACTCGGCTTGACCCTGTTCGACGGCATGGGCGGCATCAAGCAAGAAAGTCTTGTTGGTTTTAACGCCCTCAATGTTCATGCCGGGGTCAGCAAGTACCATCGCTCTGATCAATCGTGGCGCCAGTATGGCCATTTCCATTGCAACCAGTGCGCCGCGAGAATGCCCCACGACATTGACAGGCTGGTCGGGGCTAATGGCTTGTATTAATTCGATGAGGTCACGAGCTTGTTGGGTGGGGGCGAAGTTTGCGCTGTGGATGGTACCTGAGTTGGGCCAATAGCCGCGCAGGCTGGGGGCGACAACCCGTCCGTATTCACCCATCGCAGCTATTTGCCAACGCCAGTACCGATAATCGCACAATGAACCGTGGACAAGAAGAGTAACCTCGCCGGACCCGTACTCGACAAACGTGAGGACAGCGTGGTCAGGCAGCCCGAACTGTTGTTCGGGCAACTCAAGTACTGGCATGGCTACTGGAGCAATTTGATGCGTTCTTGCGCGGTTTTCGCAGCTTTGCTACCGGGGT
>CAYTSJ010000099.1:0-6971 GCA_964440385.1 uncultured Pusillimonas sp.
GGAATACCCATGACCAAGATTTAGCCATGAATCTGGCCGCCTTGGAATAATGGGGCAAATGGAGCGGATACGATCCAGCAAGCCCTGCTCCAAGTGCTGTAACCGCTGATCGACCCAACCTTCAGCGACCATAGCTACGGGTTCCGACCGCTGCGACGGGCGCACGATGCGGTCAAGGCCGCGCGGGAGTACGTTCAGTCGGGCAAACACGTGGTGGTGGACGTCGATCTGGCCAAGTTCTTTGACCGGGTCAACCACGACATTCTGATCGACCGACTCAACAGACGCGTCGACGATGCTGGCGTAATCCGGCTGGTGCGGTCGTACTTGAACGCGGGGATCATGGATGGCGGGGTGGTGGTTGATCGCCATCTGGGCACGCCACAAGGCGGACCCCACGTTTGGTCTCAACAAACTTCCTACGGGCATGACCTTGAAGTCAAAGTCTTCAGAGGTTGTCGCCAGCTTGGCTCGGCTCGGCTGAGTCGGGGATTGGAGTTGTTGAATTTTTATATAAATCGTTCTGGAGCAATCAATCAAATGGCTGTTACGCCACGTCTCTCAGCTCAGTTTTCGTGTATTGGTACTACCATCTAAGCTATCAAGGACGGCACTTCTCGGGGTTTCGTCCGTGATGTCATAAGGCCAGTTTTCGAAGTGCAGCTTTTAAAATGTGCCTGTGCTAAAATGATAAAGTTGGTGAGGTTGTTCAATCACGGCATTTTGATCAGCAAAGCTTTTAATGTCAGTTATCCACTCTTGCCAAAAGCTAAAAACTAGCAATCTTTATCGTTTTCAATCTTGAGCTCATTGCACGCCTTGCGTGCTTTGGCTGATATGATCATAATCTACAATATTGAATAAACATCTAATGATATCTGGTTGTGCTATAGCCTTAAAAGAAGTTTAAGTGGCAGTGAGATTAAGATTGGTGGGGATAGCAATGTTCGCTAAGCAATTCGGCATATTACTCGAATATGCTCTTATCCAGTCAAGTCAGTTAACTGCTAACCCTGAGTTGTTCATCTTAAGCTGGTTGCGTGCTTTTATTGTAACGACCCAAGTCTGAGTCAAAATCATTTTGACCGTCCGAGTGCTAAAGGTGCCAATGTTTAATTATCGCGGTAGAAAAACAACGGCGTGCCTTATGGAACTGACGTGAGTGCAGCGTTCTAATGTTTGTCATTTGGTCCTACCTTGGTGTATTGGATTTTTTTGGCTCTCAGCAAGGGCCTGATCTTGGGTTTTAACTGGACATACGTGGATATAACAAAGGTCTTGAATTGAAAATTGCCATAGCAGGCACCGGCTATGTCGGCTTGTCCAACGCCATTTTGCTGGCGCAGCACAACGAAGTAGTTGCTCTGGACATCGTGCCCGAAAAAGTCGCTCTACTAAATCAAAAAAAGTCACCGATCGAAGACACAGAGATCGAAGAATACTTGGCAACCAAGCCGCTCAACTTCCGTGCTACGCTGGATAAAGTGAGCGCCTACACCGGCGCAGACTACGTCATAATCGCTACCCCTACCGACTACGACCCAGAGACCAACTACTTCAACACTCGTAGCATTGAGGCGGTCATTCAGGATGTGAAAGCGATCAGCCCAACTGCAGTGATGGTGATCAAGTCCACTGTGCCGGTGGGCTTTACGGCCAAGACCAAAGAAACGCTGGGCACCAACAATCTGATCTTCAGCCCCGAATTTCTGCGCGAAGGAAAAGCACTGCACGACAACCTGCATCCCAGCCGCATTATTGTGGGCGAGCAGACAGAGCGGGCACGGACCTTTGCTCAGCTTTTGCAGCAAGGTGCCATCAAGCAAGAGGTTCATACGCTATTCACCCACAGCACCGAGGCTGAGGCAATCAAGCTTTTTGCTAACACCTACCTCGCTATGCGGGTAGCCTATTTTAATGAGCTGGACACCTACGCCGCTTTGCATGGTCTAGACACCCGCCAGATCATCGACGGCGTGTGCTTGGATCCGCGCATTGGCAGTCACTACAACAACCCCAGCTTTGGCTACGGCGGCTACTGCCTACCCAAAGATACCAAACAATTGTTGGCCAATTACCAAGACGTGCCGCAAACGCTCATTCAGGCTATTGTGAGCGCCAACACTACCCGCAAAGACTTTGTGGCCAACCAAGTGGTGCAGCTGGCCGAAGCTCAAGCCGCAAAAACAGGTAATAAGCCAGTTGTCGGCATCTACCGCCTTATCATGAAGGCTGGTAGCGACAACTTTCGAGCCAGCGCCATACAGGGTGTCATGAAGCGAATCAAAGCCAAGGGCATTGAAGTCATCGTACACGAGCCTGTGCTGCAACAGACCGAGTTCTACCACTCCCGTGTCGTGAATGACTTGACTGCATTCAAGCGACAAGCCAGCGTGATCATTGCAAATCGGCAAACGGAAGCTTTGGGCGATGTGCAGGACAGGGTTTATACGCGCGATATTTTTAGATCTGACAGTTAAAACATAGACAGGCAGCAGCATGCGTCAATATGAGTCTCGAAAACGTGTTCTAGTAACCGGCGGCGCCGGATTTTTGGGGAGTCACCTCATTGATCGTTTACTCGATAGAGGAGATGAGGTCATTTGTGCTGATAACCTGTTTACTGGTACGAAACGCAATATTGAACATGTTCTCAATCATCCGAGGTTTGAGTTTTTACGGCACGACGTTACCTTTCCTCTTTATTTGGAAGTAGATCAGATTTTCAATTTGGCTTGTCCGGCTAGCCCTGTCCACTACCAGCATGATCCCGTGCAAACCACAAAGACAAGTGTCCATGGTGCAATCAACATGTTGGGGCTGGCTAAGCGAGTTGGTGCTCGCATTTTTCAAGCCAGCACCAGTGAGGTCTATGGTGATCCCTCAGTGCATCCACAGACTGAGGATTACTGGGGTAATGTGAATCCAATTGGCATACGCAGTTGTTACGATGAAGGTAAGCGATGCGCCGAAACCCTGTTTTTTGATTACTATCGTCAGTACAAACTTGATATACGGGTTGTTCGTATTTTCAACACATATGGCCCGCGTATGCATCCAAATGATGGGCGTGTCGTGAGTAATTTTATCGTGCAAGCTCTTAGGGGGCAAGACATCACCATATACGGCGATGGGAGTCAGACTCGTAGCTTTTGCTATGTAGATGACCTTGTTGATGGATTTATCCGATTTATGGATCTCTCAAATACCGATGGTAATGGATTGTGCTTTCCTGGTCCAATTAACCTAGGGAATCCGGGGGAGTTCACTATCAAGCAGTTGGCGGAAAAAGTAATTGAGCTTACTGGTTCTTCGTCTAGGTTGATTTATCAACCCTTGCCATCAGATGATCCTTTGCAGCGGCAGCCTGATATCACTCTCGCCCAAAAATATCTGGTGGGATGGGAGCCTAAGGTTCAGCTAGGTGAAGGGTTGTCAAAGACGGTCGAGTATTTCGACAAGTTGCTCAGCGAAGAGAATTAATTACGTTTTATCATGTTAAAAAATTCAACAATCCTCATTACGGGCGGCACGGGTTCCTTCGGTAACACTTTTGTGCCCATGACTTTGGCAAGATACGACCCCAAGAAAATCATCATTTTCTCGCGTGATGAGATGAAGCAATGGGACATGGCCAAGAAATTCGCGGGTGATGATCGTGTTCGCTTTTTCATCGGTGATGTGCGTGATAAGGATCGACTGTACCGCGCCCTAGACGGCGTGGACTATGTGGTTCACGCAGCGGCTACCAAGATAGTACCTACTGCCGAATACAACCCTTTCGAATGCATCAAGACCAATGTCAACGGCGCAATGAACCTGATTGATGCCTGTATTGATAAGGGTGTGAAAGGCGTCGTGGCGCTGTCTACTGACAAAGCCAGCAGCCCGATAAACCTGTATGGCGCGACCAAGCTCACATCAGACAAACTGTTTGTCGCTGGTAACGCATACTCTGGTGAGCACGGGACACGTTTCTCTGTCGTTCGTTATGGCAACGTCATGGGCTCACGAGGTTCGGTCATTCCCTTCTTCTTGTCCATCCGTGATAAAGGTGTGCTGCCCATCACCGACAAGCGCATGACGCGATTTATGATCTCTTTAGAGCAAGGTGTAGAGCTTGTCTGGCACGCCTTTGAAGACATGGTGGGCGGCGAAATTTACGTCAAGAAAATTCCGTCTATGAAGGTGACAGATCTCGCCCGTGTGGTTGCGCCAGAGTGCAAGCAGGAAGAGGTGGGCATTCGTCCCGGCGAAAAGCTGCACGAGCAGATGATTGGCTCCGAAGACGCCTACTACACCTTTGAATACCCCGAGCACTTCAAGATCCTGCCGACCATCAATGATTGGGCTAGCAGCACTGAGCGTATCAAAGACGGCAAGAAAGTGCCTGAAGGTTTTGTTTACGCCAGCGACAACAATAAAGAATGGATGAGTGACGCCGACTTGCAAGCTTGGATCGACGCGAACCGCGAAAAAATCGGGAGCATCTGATGATTCCATATGGTCGTCAGGATATCACTCAAGACGATATAGATGCGGTCGTGGCCGTATTACATTCAGACTTCCTGACGCAAGGACCGGCAGTGCCAAGGTTTGAGCGATCCGTTGCAACGCATGTTGGGGCTAAGCACGCCCTGGCAGTCAACAGTGCCACGTCGGCCTTGCACATTGCTTGTTTGGCGTTGGGCCTTGGCCATGGTGACTGGCTCTGGACCAGTCCCATAACCTTTGTGGCATCTGCCAACTGCGGTCTGTATTGCGGTGCGCAGGTGGACTTTGTGGACATTGATCCTCGCACCTACAACATGTGCCCCCAAGCGCTCGAAGACAAACTTGCGGTCGCTCAAAAAGCAGGCAAATTGCCTAAGGTGCTGGTAGCTGTGCACTTGTGCGGCCAGCCTTGCAACATGGCCGCTATTTACGCTCTCAGCCAAAAGTACGGCTTCAAAATCATAGAGGACGCGTCGCACGCTATTGGTGGCAAATACAGGGGAGAGTCCATCGGCAACTGCCGCTACAGTGACATCACTGTCTTCAGCTTTCATCCGGTGAAGATCATTACCACCGCTGAGGGCGGCATGGCCCTGACCAACGACGACGCACTGGCCGCCAAAATGGCGCTTCTACGCAGCCATGGCATTACCCGCGATATGGCGCAAATGACCCACGCGCCCGACGGCCCCTGGTACTACCAACAGATCGACCTCGGCTTCAACTACCGCATGACAGAGCTGCAAGCCGCCTTGGGCGTAAGCCAGATGCAGCGGTTAGACGTCTATGTGGCCCGTCGTCACGAACTGGCGAGGCGCTATGAACACTTGCTGGCCAAATTGCCTGTTACAACCCCTTGGCAGCACCACGACAGCTATTCGGGCCTGCACCTCTACGTAATACGGTTGCAGCTGGAAAAAATTAAAAAGACTCACCACCAGGTTTTTGAAGAGTTGCGCGAACAAGGTATCGGCGTGAACCTGCACTACATACCTGTTCATACCCAGCCGTATTACCAGCGCATGGGTTTCAAGTACGGTGACTTTGTGCAGGCCGAGCAGTACTACGCTGAGGCTATCAGTCTGCCGATGTTTCAGACTCTTAGCGACGAGCATCAAGAACAAGTGGTTGATGTTTTGCATAAAGTGCTGGCCGTATGAAATTGGCGTTGGGAACAGTTCAGTTTGGCTTGGAATACGGTGTCGCCAATGCATCCGGGCGCGTCACCGCTCAGGAAGCCCGTGCTATTCTCCAGAGTGCCGAATCGTATGGTATGGATACGCTCGACACAGCCATCGCGTACGGAGAAAGTGAGGCTGTGCTGGGGCAGTTAGGTATAGAAGGTTGGAAAACAGTTACCAAGCTACCTGAGGTGCCGGTCAAGTGCCCAGACGTTACGCTATGGGTCCATGATCAAATTCAGCAATCCATGACACGATTGCGCGTTACCCAGTTGCATGGTGTTTTATTGCATCGTCCCGGTCAGTTGCTGGAGCGCGTAGGTCCAGATTTGTATGCAGTTTTGCAAGACATCAAAGCCCAAGGCATGACCCGCAAGATTGGAATTTCAGTGTATGGCCCGGCTGAGCTAGAACGGTTGATTGATGTTTACGCGGTTGATCTCGTTCAAGCACCCTTGAACATCCTGGATCGCGGTTTGGTGGAATCAGGCTGGGCCAGTCGGTTGCACAATGGCGGAATAGAAGTGCATACCCGTTCAGCATTTCTGCAAGGACTGTTGTTGATGCAGCCAAGTCAGCGGCCCGCCAAATTCAACCGCTGGGCTGATGTCTGGGGCGTGTGGGATAAATGGTTGGCACACACGGGCCTTACTCCTCTGCAGGCCTGTCTGCGGTATGTAAGTAATTTGTCCGAGATTGACCGTGTTGTTGTGGGCGTGGATGCAGCCTGCCAACTAGAGCAAATCGTAGAAGCCGCAGAGGGCGATTTGACTAGTTATCCAGAATTTGGTCTGCTTTCGGATATGCGATTGATAAACCCATCCACTTGGAGCAATTTGGAAGTATTTATATGAAAACATGCACTAAATGTGGTTTGCCCGAAACTTACGAGACCATCGAATTCGATGCTAATGGTATATGCAATATCTGCCACCAACAGCAGCACAAACAGGGTGCCATTGACTGGTCCGCACGCAAGGTCATGCTTGATGACTTGATAGAGCAGCACCGCGGCAAGTATGACTACGACTGTTTGGTTCCATTTTCGGGTGGTAAAGACTCTACTTTTACTCTTTACCACTTGGTTAATGAATATAAGCTCAAGCCTCTTGTTGTTCAGTTCAATCATGGCTTCATGCGACCGAACCTGCTTGAAAATAATGAGCGTACTTTCAAGAAGCTTGGTGTCGACGTCATCAGTTTTACTCCAAATTGGAAGCTGGTGAAGCGTTTAATGCGTGAAGCGCTTGTTCGCAAGGGTGACTTCTGCTGGCATTGCCATACAGGTATCTTCTC
>CAYTSJ010000100.1:0-6878 GCA_964440385.1 uncultured Pusillimonas sp.
TTGTGAAGCGGGGGCCTCTTGCAGAGGCTCGGCACGACGAACGATGGCATCAGAGCGATAAATAGGCACATCGGCAACCCGCTCGAGGCCTTGTTCAAACTGCTTCACGCCTGCGGAGACAACCACCTTGTTCGAAAGACGCTCAGACAAATTCCCGGCCAGGACAGCATCACGAACGGATTCGGACGTTTCGTCATCAAACCCGGGGAATTCGAAAAGATTTCCCAAAACACGCAGGACTTTCCAGGCAGGACGGGTTTCAGCCAAGGGGCTGACTGTTCCACGGAAGCTTTGTGCGCGACCTTCAGCGTTGACAAAAGTGCCCGAAGTTTCTGTGTAGGGTGACACTGGCAACATGACGTTGGCCCAATCCTGGGCAGCAGACACGTAAGGTGTCAGCGCAACAACAAAGTCGGCATCCTGCAGTGACTTGACAGCCTGCACACCGTTATCGGCGTCGAACTGTGGCTCGGCATGGAGTACCACGTAGGCTTTCAAGCCTTGTGTCAGCATTTGTACAGCGGTTAAACCATTGCGCCGGGGTACAGCACCTGCCAGGTAACCGCCTACCGTATTGCCACCTTGCGTCAGGAAACCCAACTTCCCGGAAGCCAGCACAGCAACTTCCTGAGCGTTTGCGGCAATCAAACTTGCAACGGGAGAGGATGCAGCCATATCGCCAACGAAAACAGCAACGTTTTCACCTGAAGCCAGGCTTTCAGCAATGGCCCGAGCTGCATCAGAGGCTTGAACTGCCGCAAATGCCGAGTGAGCCCCCTGCCCTTTAACTTGAGCCAAAGCCACAGCGATTTCAGCCACTGCATTAGGCAGTGCTGAAGGGGCTGCGAGCATCTGGGCAGCGACAGGGAACAATGGATCGTCAAAAGCCGAACCGACAAAATTAACCTGAGCACCCCGCTTGGTTGCCTGACGCAGACGCTGGGCGAACAAAGGCTGATCTTTACGCAAGAAAGAACCAATGACCAGCACACGATCAACTTTATCAAGATCGGCAATCGACATGCCCAGCCATGGCGTACCCACCACTGCCGAAGACAAAGCCGCATCGGTTGTGCGCAGACGGAAGTCAACGTTTTCTGAGCCGAGCGCGCGGGTTAACTGAGCAAGCAAAGACAATTCTTCCGTTGTTGCCAGCGGGCTGCCAATTGCACCCACCTGGCTCGCACCGTGTTGGTCGATAACCTTGCGCAACCCTTTGACCACAGCCTGCAGTGCGTCACCCCAGGTGACTTCATTCCATTGACCGTTGGCGTCTTTCACCATGGGGTGTGCCAGACGGTCTTCCGTATTCAAACCGGTATAGGCAAAGCGATCGCGGTCTGAAATCCAGCATTCGTTCACGTCATCATTTTCAAAAGGCACTACGCGCATCACGCGATCACCTTTAACCTGAACAACAATATTTGCACCCACGCTGTCGTGCGGGCTGACAGAACGGCGACGCGCCAGTTCCCAAGTACGCGCGGTGTAGCGGAAGGGTTTGGACGTCAGGGCACCGACCGGGCAGATATCAATCATGTTGCCCGAAAGTTCGGATTCAACCGCACGACCGACAAAGGTGGTGATTTCAGAATGTTCGCCACGGTTGAGCATGCCCAGTTCCATGACACCGGCAACTTCCTGGCCAAACCGCACGCAACGAGTGCAATGAATGCAACGAGGCATTTCTTCGGCAGAAATAAGCGGACCCATTTCTTTGTGGAAGACCACGCGTTTTTCTTCTTGATAGCGCGAACCTGTGCCACCGTAACCCACCGCCAGATCTTGCAACTGGCACTCACCACCCTGATCGCAAATCGGGCAATCGAGGGGGTGATTGATCAGCAGGAATTCCATGACGCTTTTCTGTGCCGCCACGGCCTTTTCAGAACACGTGTGCACCACCATACCGTTTGTCACCGGTGTGGCACAGGCAGGCATGGGCTTGGGGGCCTTTTCAACCTCAACCAGGCACATGCGACAGTTCGCCGCAATAGAGAGTTTCTTGTGATAGCAAAAATGTGGCACATACAGCCCAAGCTTGTTGGCCGCATGCATGACCATGCTGCCCTCGGGAACTTCGACTTGTTTGCCGTCGATGGTGAGTTCAACCATTAGCGTATCCTGACCCTACAAATATTTGGGCACCACACAGCTTTTATGCTGGATGTGATGTGCGAACTCGTCGCGGAAGTGCTTAATAAAACTGCGAACCGGCATTGCGGCAGCATCACCCAGAGCACAAATGGTGCGCCCCATAATGTTCGCGGCAACTGAATCAAGGATATCGAGGTCATCAGGACGTCCTTGACCATTTTCGATACGCTCGATGATGCGATACAACCAGCCCGTACCTTCGCGGCAAGGCGTGCATTGACCACAGCTTTCCTCATAGTAGAAGTAAGACAGCCGCAGCAATGACTTGACCATGCAACGCGTTTCATCCATGACAATGACTGCACCTGAACCCAGCATGGAACCCGCTTTTGAAATGCTGTCGTAGTCCATGGTGGTTTGCATCATGATGTCGGCAGGCACCACTGGCGCACTTGAACCGCCAGGAATAACGGCTTTCAGTTTGCGACCGCCCTTCACACCCCCCGCTAGTTCAAGCAGTTTTGAAAACGGTGTACCCATCGGGATTTCGTAATTACCCGGCAGTTCGACGTCACCTGACACTGAAAACAGCTTGGTACCGCCGTTGTTGGGGATACCTGTTTCAAGATAAGCCTGGCCGCTGTTGCGGATAATCCAGGGCACTGCAGCAAAGGTTTCGGTGTTGTTGATCGTTGTTGGTTTGCCATACAAACCAAAGCTGGCCGGGAAAGGGGGCTTGAAGCGTGGCTGACCTTTCTTGCCTTCCAAAGACTCAAGCAGTGCCGTTTCTTCGCCACAAATGTAAGCGCCAAAGCCATGAAAGGCATGCAACTGGAAGTTAAACCCTGAGCCCAGGATGTTCTCGCCCAGGAAGCCGGCCTTGCGGGCTTCTTCAAGCGCCTCTTCGAAACGATCGTAGATTTCGAAGATTTCGCCGTGGATGTAGTTGTAACCCACACTGATACCCATGGCATACGCCGCTATGGCCATGCCTTCAATAACAATGTGCGGGTTAAAGCGCAAAATATCGCGATCTTTGAAAGTACCGGGTTCGCCTTCGTCGGAGTTACACACCAGGTATTTCTGGCCAGGCAGGTTTCGAGGCATGAAGCTCCACTTCAAACCTGTCGGGAAGCCAGCACCACCACGACCGCGCAAACCGGATGCTTTAACTTCGGCAATGACATCTTCGGGCTTCATGCCCGAAGTCAATACTTTGCGCAAGGCCTCATAACCACCGCGTTTAATGTAGTCTTCAAAGCGCCAATTGCTGCCATCAAGGTCGGCCACAATTTGGGGCTGAATATGACGACCATGAAAAATCATGCTGCGCGAAACATCATTGTTTGGCGCAACAGCAAGGCCTTCGGAAAACTGCTTGAGGATTTCAGCGGTACTCATGCTGCACCCCCTTGCTTTCTGAGCTCGTTAAGCATGGCATCAATTTTTTCGGGCGCCATGCGCACACACATATGCTTGTCATTGACCAGCATAACCGGAGAGTCTCCGCACGCCCCCATGCACTCACCCTCTACCAAGGTAAACAACCCATCAGGGGTTGATTCACGAAAACCGATACCCAATGTTTTCTTGATGTGATCGGCAGCACCGACCCCGTCACGCAACGCACACGGCAAATTGGTACACACCGTGAGCTTGAAACGACCCACCGGCCTGGTGTTGAACATGTTGTAGAACGTGGCAACTTCTTGAACTGCGATAGGTGCAACACCGATCACTCTGGCGATGTCTTCAATGACCTCTGGTGAAACCCAACCGTGTTCGTCTTGCGCAATAGACAACGCCGCCATGATGGCAGATTGCCTTTGGTCAGCTGGGAACTTGGCCAGTTCCCGGTCAATCTTTTGATAGGCTTTTTCGGAAAGCAACATAATTTTGTACCCGGTATTTACCTTTAGCACCGACTAGCGGTCGATCTCGCCGAACACAATGTCGAGCGTCCCGATGATGGTAACCGCATCGGCAATCATGTGACCGCGAGACATTTCGTCGAGGGCCTGCAAGTGCACAAAACCTGGCGCACGAATTTTCAGGCGATAAGGTTTGTTAGCACCATCGGCAACCATGTAGATACCAAACTCGCCTTTTGGATGTTCGACGCCCGTATAAACCTCTCCACGCGGAACGTGCATCCCTTCAGTGAACAACTTGAAGTGATGGATGAGATCTTCCATGTCGGTTTTCATCCCTTCACGGTGCGGTGGTGCAATTTTATGGTTGTCTGAAATGACAGGACCGGGATTGTTGCGAAGCCACTCTACGCATTGACGGATGATGCGGTTACTTTCACGCATTTCAGCCACGCGCACCAGATAACGATCGTAGCTGTCACCGTTGGTACCGACCGGAATATCAAATTCAAGACGGTCGTAAACCTCGTAGGGCTGCATGCGACGCAGATCCCAGGCGATACCCGAGCCCCGCAACATAGGCCCAGTAAAGCCCAGGGCTTTGGCACGATCGGGGTCGACAACACCCACACCCACCAGACGCTGCTTCCAGATGCGGTTGTCGGTCAGCAGAGTTTCGTATTCGTCGACACACGCCGGGAACCGATTGGTGAAATCTTCGATGAAGTCTAGCAGCGACCCTGAGCGTGCATCGTTCATGGCCTTGAGTTCTTTGGCGCTGCGGTATTTGCTGGTTTCACCATACTGCGGCATGGTGTCAGGCAAATCGCGGTAGACACCGCCCGGACGGTAGTAGGCGGCGTGCATACGCGCACCTGATACGGCCTCATAGCAGTCCATCAAGTCTTCACGTTCGCGGAAGGCATACAGAAACACCGCCATGGCCCCGACGTCGAGACCATGCGAACCGATCGACATCAGGTGATTCAGGATACGGGTAATTTCGTCGAACATCACACGGATGTACTGCGCACGCAAGGGTACCTGTATACCGGCCAGTTTTTCGATGGCCATGACATAGGCATGCTCGTTGCACATCATGGACACGTAATCCAGACGGTCCATGTAAGGCAAGGCCTGAATGAACGTTTTATGTTCAGCCAGTTTTTCGGTAGCCCGGTGCAGCAAACCGATATGCGGGTCAGCACGCTGGATAACCTCGCCGTCGAGCTCGAGCACCAAACGCAAAACGCCGTGGGCAGCCGGGTGTTGCGGCCCGAAATTAAGGGTGTAATTTTTGATTTCGGCCATATTAACGCTCTACTCCGTAGCCTTCTTCGCGGATAATGCGCGGGGTGATTTCGCGGGGCTCGATGGTGACCGGCTGATAAACCACCCGCTTCTGCTCGGTGTCGTAACGCATTTCGACGTTACCGGACAACGGAAAATCTTTACGGAACGGATGACCAATGAAGCCGTAGTCGGTAAGAATGCGACGAAGATCGGGGTGACCTTCGAACACGATACCAAAAAGGTCGAAGGCTTCGCGTTCAAACCAGTTGACACTGGGCCATACATTAACCAGCGACGCCAGCACGGGGAACTCATCGTTGGGCACCCAGGCACGTACGCGCAAACGCCAGTTTTTGGTGACTGACATCAGGTGAATGACAACCGCGAAGCGCTGCGGAAATTTGGGCGCAGGAACGATTAAAGCGGGTTCACCGTATGCGGAGTAGTCGACCCCACACAAATCAATGCATGACTCGAATGCCAGATCGGGTTTGTCACGCAAGGCCTTGCAGACCTCGACCCAATGGTCAGCAGCAACTTCAAGAGTCAGTTCATCAAATGCTTCAGTGAGCTTGCAGTCAGCACCCAGGTGGGCCTGCAGATTTTGTTTCAGCGTTTCAAGCCGGGTCATGATGTGATCTTTTTGCGGTAATGAAAGCAGCAGGCCGCTTAACGGGCAATGGTATTGGTAAGGCGAATTTTATTTTGCATTTGCAACAGGCCATAGACGAGCGCTTCGGCCGTTGGCGGGCAACCCGGAACATAGACATCAACGGGCACAATACGATCGCAGCCCCGGACCACGGAATATGAATAATGGTAGTAACCACCCCCGTTAGCGCAAGAGCCCATCGACACCACCCAACGCGGCTCGGGCATCTGATCGTAAACCTTGCGCAACGCAGGAGCCATTTTGTTACACAGCGTACCGGCAACGATCATGAGATCGGACTGGCGTGGGCTGGGACGAAAAATAATACCGAACTGGTCAAGGTCGTAACGCGCTGCACCGGCATGCATCATCTCGACTGCGCAACAGGCCAGACCAAAGGTCATGGGCCACAACGAACCGGTTTTGGCCCAGTTCAGAAACTTGTCTGCACTGGTCGTGATAAAGCCTTCTTTGAGAATGCCGTCAATTGCCATGATTTTGCCTAATTACCAAGAGAGAGTGACAGCGGGAAACTGCATCAGCCCGCCTCTGCGCAAGAACTGATACCACAACCTTTGCCAGGCAGCAGCACCAGAACCCTGGTTATTCCCAGTCGAGCGCACCTTTTTTCCACTCGTAGAGAAAACCGACGGTGAGTACAGCGAGAAACACCATGACTGTCCAGAAACCGACCAAACCCACCGAGCCATTCGCCATAGCCCAGGGGAACAAGAAGGCAATTTCCAGATCAAACAAAATGAACAGAATGGCGACCAGGTAGTAACGTACGTCGAATTTCATTCGAGAGTCGTCAAAGGCCTCGAAACCGCACTCGTAGGGGGAGAGTTTTTCGGCGTCAGGGCGGTGCGGCCCCAGCACGCGACCGATAGTCAGCAATGCAAACCCGATAGCTGTTGCCACGATGATGAAGAGCAGAACGGGAAAGTATTCTTGCAGGTTCATGC